>CANDKT010000006.1 GCA_947385365.1 uncultured Bacillota bacterium
GGGGCGCTGGAACGCCAACCGGCGTCCGCTTGGGTAGCCTGACGGGGCGGTTTGGACGCGCCGCCGGTACTCCCCTGTTCCGGCGCGGGCGCGGGGGTACTGGAACGCCAACCGGCGTCCGTTTGGGTAGCCTGACGGGGCGGTTTGGACGCGCCGCCGGGACTCCCCTGTTCTGGCGCGGGCGCGGGGGTGCCGGAACGCCAACCGGTGTCCGCTTGAGTAGCCTGACGGGGCGGTTTGGCCGCGCCGCCGCTCCCGCCCGCTTTCGGGAAACGCTCCGCCGGAGCGGCCGGGTTCCGCTTCGGGGTAGGTTTCCTGGCCCCGGACTGGATGGGTTTGGACGGCGCGGCAGGCCGGAAGGGTTTGGACGGCGCGGCGGGTCCGGTCCCGTCTCCCTTGACCGGTTTATCGCCCTTGTCAGGGGGATCTTTCCATTTTTTCTCCATGCGATCTCAGTTCTCCTTCTCTGAAAAGCCTCAATCCAATACGAACGGCGTCTCTTCCACGACCCGTGCGCTGCCGTGACAGGCACACAGGCACACGCTGATATTGTCGTCGCTGCCGTTCTCCAACGCCTGCGCGGTCAAACGTTCCGCGGTCTCCGTCAGAGCGCGGTCCTGGGACAGGATCTCCTGGATCTGCTGCTCCGGCACGCTCTCCCAGAAGCCGTCGGAGCAGAGCAGGAACACTTCCCCTGGCTGGATGGGGGAGTGGGAGAGGTAGATATTAGGCGGTTCGCACTCAATCCCGATGCAGCGGCAGATGATGTTCCGCTGCGGACTGTGCAGGGACTCCTCTTCGGTCATATGCCCGGCGTCGACCAGGCTCTGGACGGCAGAGTGGTCCACGGTCATACGCGCCAGACTGATTCCGTCGTAGCGGTAGACGCGGCTGTCTCCGGCGTGGAAGATCAAGGTGCTGTCCTCGCAGAACACGCACCCGGCCACGGTGGTACACATCTCGGCGAACTCCGGGAACTCCTGTTTCCGGGCGTAGACGGCCCGACGGGCCTCTTCCAGCGTCCCGGCCAATCGCTGGGGGTCGGCGAGGGCCTCCGGCGGGACCGCGGCTAAGGTCTCCAGCACGGTCCGGGCGGCGAGACCGCCGCCTGCGTAGCCGCCGCAGCCGTCGCAGATCGCGGCGACCGCCGGGGGCGTACTCTCGGTCCGGTAAACGCCCGCGTCCAGCACCTGATCCAGAACCAAGCCTCGGTCGTCGTTGCTCTCCCGCGCGCCGATGTCCACTTTGCAAGCAAATTCAATGTTCACAGTACGCCACCTCAAACGTTATGCTCCCATCCGGTCCCGTGCAGCACTGCAAGGCTCCGGGCACAGCCGGCAGAGTGCAGATAAAACCCGCCAGCGGGTTCAAAAACTCCCGTTCCAGCATGTTCCCCACGCCGCGGCCGCCGTTGCTCCGTTCCAGCACGGCCTTGCGCCGGAGCGTGTCCCGTACCTCGTCGGTCAGGATCTCGATTCCCTTCTCCTCCCGGATGATCTGACACATCTTGTCCAGCTTGTAGTCGCATATGGTCTCCGCATCGGACTTGTTGATGAACTGGAACACTACGATGTTGTCGTCGCCCAAGCGGTTGAGCAATTCCGGGCGGCCTATGTCGTGGAAGTAGTCCTTCACGCCCTGGGTGAGCTGTTCTGTGACCTGCGCCCGAAATTCAGGGGTATCTTCCTGTTCCGGGTCGGCGATGGTGAGCGCAGGGACGCGCCGTCGGGTCGTACCAAAGGGATCGTTTGGATCTGCGACCTCCTTGGTCAAGCCGATGTTGCTGGTGAAGATGATGACCGTCTCGCCGAAGTAGACGGTGTTGCCTTGATTGTCGGTCATACGCCCGTCCTCCAGGATCTGGAGGAACTTGTCCAGGATAGTGGGGGAAGCCTTTTCGATCTCGTCGAAGAGGATGACGCTGAAGGGGCGGGTCTTGACCGCATTGGTCAGCTGACCGCCGCCCTCGTAGCCTACGTAACCCGGCGGCGCGCCGAACAATTTCTGATCGCTCTGTTCCAGGCGGTACTCGCTCATATCGAAGCGAATGCAGGCGTTTTCGTCGCCGAAGATTGACTCCGCCAAGGCTTTGGCGGTCTCGGTCTTGCCCACGCCGGTGGGACCGGCGAAGAACAGGATGCCTTTGGGCTTATGGGACGCGCCGGAGTGCTGGAGTCCGGACAGTCCCTTCACCGCCCGCGTGACCACTGCCTTGACCTTGCTCAACGCCTCGTCCTGCCCTTTCACGCGCTCTTCCAGTTTGCTCTCGATGTGGACCAGGATGTCGTTTTCCAGGTTCTCCCAAGGGTTGTCCAGCACGCCGTACTTGTACAGGCGGAAGGCTAAGCTGATGTCGTCCGGTTTGATGTCCTTCCGGTAGGCCAGGCGCAAAATCTGACGTATCTCCTGAAGCTGGAGTCCTTCAGTCTCAGCCACGAACTGCTTACCGGGCTCGTAGTCCTCCCGGCTGAGCAGCTGGAACGGGGCCAGTTCGCCGCAGAGGTTGTCCAGATAGAGCCGCCGGGTATTGCGGTCCGGCACCCGGATGGAGACCGTGCGGATATTGGGGTTGTTGAGGTACACCCAAGCGGGGATATCGTTGTACTTGTCCACCACCAGGATTAGGGAGTTGCAGGTGATCTGGGACGTCTGTCCTGCGGTGGTGGCGGCGGTGAGGTTGAGGTACATCGTGTTGGCCTCGGCCTGCCGTAGGTTGCAGGCGTCCAGGCGGGACGCGAAATTGAGGACGATGACCACGGTCTCCTTGCCGGGGATCTCCAAGGTCTCGGTGATGGCCCGGCGGACGATCTCGCTGACCCAGATGTACTGTTCCGTCTCCGCTTGCCCTTTGCCGCCCTTTTTCCCGGAGGGCATCAGGCAGACGGTGCAGTCGTGGTTTTTGCGGAACTCCCGCGTAGAGTAGCCGTCGAAGAGCGGCGCGAGAGCTTCCCGTTGGGCTTCCAGGGTCGTTTCGTAGCAGTAAAACCCGTCCACGGGGTCGAAGAAGTACAGCGCGGTGGTCTCCGCGTCCACGAGGCTCAAGATGGTCTGGTCCAGGTTGTCCGTGTCCAGGAACACGTCGCCTTCCGGCTCGCAGAGGAACCGGGGGAACTCGTCGTAGACGTTTCCCTCCAGAATGATCCCGCTCTTGATGCCGAGGAAGGAACGCAGTTCTCGCTGCCATTTCGGGATATTGGTTCCGTTCAAAGTTCATCTCTCCTGTCCTGGATTCCTGTAAGGATGACGGCCCCGTCGTGGGAGAAGCACTCCAACACCCGGCCCTGCCGCAGGTAGGCGGCGTAGCGCGGTCTCAAGGCGGGGGCGAGGTAGTGGATCGTCTGGTTGTCCGAGCCGCGCAGCACGCAGTCCGGACGGTTCCGTTCCCGCAGGTAGGGGCCGTCGATGAGTACGTCGATGTAGGCCAGGCAGTCGCGGCCTGCCGGACCGCAGCTCCCGCCGCGGATCTCCTCCAAGCGGAAGCCGGTGTAGACCAGGATATCGTCAAACTGGTCCCGCACCTGAGACAGCAGGGCCAGCAGCGCTTGGGGCTGGTCGAAGGGTTCGCCGCCGGAGATGGTCAGGCCGTGACAGCGGTTGGCCTGAGCGGTCCGGCGGAGGATCTCAGCCAGCAGGGTCTCGTCGGTCTCCCCGCCTACGGCGGGCCGCAGCTCCGGGGAAACGCACCCGGGGCAGTCCCGCCCGCAGCCCTGCACCCATAAACACACCCGTTCCCCAGGCCCCAGGGCGTGGACCGGGGAGAGAATCCGTGCGATCCGCATTCAGCGTATGGTGACGCGGAAGGCCATTGAATCCGGGTGGTGTCCTAACATCAGCTCGTCGCCGTCGCAGAGCGTCCGCTGGCCGTTCTCCGCCAGGAACTGACCGTTCACGGCGGTGCCGTTGGTGGAATGGTTGTCGATGACCACCCAGACACCGCCTCGGAAGTCCAGGTAGCAGTGCTGATTGCTCACCCGCGGGTCTTGGATCAGGAACTCCCAGCAGCCCTCGGAGCGGCCCAGCAGGTAAGGCAAGCCTTTCTGACCCTCCGTCAGCGTGAGCGTCATCGAACCGTAGCGCAGCGCGGTCAGCGTCAGTTCCTGTTTCCGCGGCGGCGCGGGGGTCACGGGAGCTGTTCCCGGCTCAGGCGGCGCGGGCGACACCCCCAGCAGACTGCCCCAACTGCCAGTGTCGTCGTCCTCGTCGTCGTCCGGTTCCACCGGTGTCGGGGTCGCAGCCGGACGCGTCGGGGCAGCGGGCGAGCCGCTGACCGCCTCCTGGACGCCGCCTAAAAGCTCCTGCCAGTGCTGTGTGCCGCCGTCCTCGTCCTCCGGCTCCTCCACGACCTCGCCGGACGTCTGGACGGGCGGCTGAAAGACGGCCTTCCCCTTCCTGGACGGGTCTTCCTCCGATCCCGCCGGTTCCTCCTCGCTCTGGAACGGCACCGGCGCGACCATCGCGACGCGGGCTTTGTGGCAGTTGTAGCAAACCCTCACCCGCTTGGACGGGTCCGCGGTGAAATTTTCCGCGCCGCAGGCGGAACATTTCTGCACGTAGACCGGCGCGGACGCGTCGATCTCGCCGTAACGTTCCTTTGGAATCTCCCCGTCCACCAGCAGGGCCGGGACTTGGCTCAGGTCCGCCCCGCACTCGCAGGTCTGCACAGCGACGCCGTTGTACAGCCCGCAGGTCCCGCACAGCTTGTATGGTATCTTTTTCATCCGATACTCCCCTCTTCCCTAGACCGCGCCTCATTCCTTCCGCATGGTCTTCTGAGACTCGGTCCGGGTATTTTCCCGGACGCCCGCCGCCGGGACGGTCCTGGCCTGCTCCGCGGCCTGACGCGCCCAGACGTTCTCCTCACTGCTCCGCCACGCTTCGAGACCCCGAATGATCTCCGCTCCGGCGGTCTCCTCGGCGTCGTAGGCGATGAACCAGTTGTCCCGCAGACGCTGGCGGAGCGTCTTCATCTTGTCGCAGTGGGACTTCTGGACCGCTTCCGTTCCGTCCTGGGTTCCGGCGATGGTCTGCATGGTGATGCTCCCGTCCGGGTGGACGATCAGCTGCAAGTCGCACTGCGGCGCGATGCGGTAGAGCTGCGTCAGAGCCTGCTCGTCCCACTGATAGAACGGCATTTCCGCGCCGTCCAACTTCGCCCGTTCCGGCCGGTAATCGGCCATTTCCGCGATCTTCTTCCGGGTGTGTACCGCGTAGCCCATAGCCCGCAGTTCCTCGTCCCATGCGTAGCACAGGTAGGCCGCCGGGCCGAGTTTCTGATAGATTTCAGCGCAGACTTCAGCCCGCTGCGCGCGCGACTCGAACCGTCTCAGCTCCGCTTCCAACGCCTCCACGCTCTTGAAGTGCCGCTGTGCGTGGACCGGTTCGCCCAACGCCTGAGCGGCTTGGACGTAGACGGGGTACAGCGCGGCCAGTTCCTGTACCTCCCGTTCCAGACCGGGGCGGAGCATATCGTACTGTTCCATGACCTCCTCCAACGACCGGACGCCTTTTTTCAGCTCCGCGTTGGAAGTCGTCGGGGCGCACAGGACCCCGATGCGCTCATCCACGCCGTTGAAGCAGCTGCGAAACCAAGCGTTGTTGGCCTGGGAAAGGCCGTAATTCTGGGACAAGTCCACTACGAACTCCAATGCGGTCATCACGCGCGCCGCCACGTTCGACAGCCGTTCGTTCCATTCAGCCCGCTCCAACGCCGCCGGGTCCGCCGCCCGCACGTCCGTACCGGACTTCTCCGCGATCTCCGCCGCCGCCACCGCCAGACGCAGGTCGTCCATCAAATCGGCCAGCGACAGGCCGCGATACGCGCCGGATTCGAAGAGCTGCACCTCCTGGAGCTTGCTTTTCCGCTGCACGATCCGTTCCAGCTGCGCGAGACCCGCGGCGGTGACGCGCTCCAAACGCGCCGGGTCTGCCGGCGGGCTCTGCTTGCAGAGCTGTTGCAGCTCCGTCCGGAGCGTGACGTTCTCTACGCTGTCCTCGGCCTGCGCCAACTCGGACAGCACGCCCTTACACATCGCCATCAGCTGTTCGTACCCGGCTTGCGCGACTCGTTCCCGTTGTTTTTGCGCCTCCCGGAGCTGGCGGAGTTTTTCCGCATTGGCCCGGTCTACGCTGGCGTTCAGGTCCAGCAGGGACTTGCCCGCCTGCCAGGCCAGCCAGCCCGCCCCGAACGCCACGGCGGCTGGTAACACGACCGCCCCGGCGAGCAGGGCGACGCCTTCCAATTCACTGCTCATAAGTCCTCTCCTCGCTTGTCCCTTATTCGATCCGACGCGTCGACTCGACGCGCAGGGTTTTTCCGCTCCAAACTCCGCCCATCGGGTGGACGGTCCCCGCGCCGACAGGCGCGTCACAGGCGCACAGCGTCCGGTTCAGGGGCAGCAGCAGTTTTTCCGCCGCCGTCAGGCAGGCGAACAGAAACGGGCCGCCCCAGCGGCGGTTCGCCTCTGCTAACGCCGTGCCGGCTGTTTGCAGGTCCCGCGCCGCCGGCCACAGCGGACGCGCCAACGGCGCGTCGGACAGGGCCGCCAGGCGCAGAGCCACACCGATCTCCCACGGACCGCCTTCCGGCGGGGCCTCCCGAAACGCCCGGAGAACAGGCGCGTCCAGGTCCGGCGGAAAGGTTTCTGCTTGCTTCCAACTCCAAGTCAAACTGCTCTCCGGCGTCCGCCCGCCGTACCAGCCGATCTCCGGGAGCTGCTCCAAGGCGTCCAAAACCGCCGTTTCCGGCGGCAGTTCCCGTTGTCCGGACGCCCAGACCAGCGCGGGCCGGGCGCATAACAGGCTGACCGCGCTGAACCAAGGTCTCCGTCCCCGGAAGACCGGGCCGGTTCGCCGGGGCAGCCAGACGTCCCGAGATGCGTTCCGGCTGTTTTGGAACGCCAGCCGTTCCAGCAACGCCAGGCCGTGCAGGTAACTGACCGGTTCCGACTCCGCTCCGGAGAGGAACCGGGCGTGTTCCGCCATCCAGCGGCAGAAAAAGCGCAAAAAAAGCTGCTGTCCGTCCTCGGAGCCGGACGCTCCGGTCCGCAGCGGGCGCAGATTGAACCACAGGCGAACGGTCCCTTCCCTACGCCGGATCACCCGGCCCGCAGGCCCGCAAGGGTCCCAGCCAAAGGCCGGTTCCAATCGGAACGCAAACGTTCCGTCCAGCTCCCGAACCAGCGCATCAAGTTGATGGCGCAGCACGTTGTCCTGATTCACGGCGCGTCCTCCTCTGCGGTCTGCTGTCCCAGGACCCGTTCCAGGACAAGCAGCATCTCCACGACCGCCGCCGGTCCGGATGCGCCGAACAGACGGAGATAAGCGGTCTCGGTCCCAGCGTCCTCCGTGACGAACGCGCAGCGGGCCAGCAGACTCCCTTTCCGGGGGCGCAGCAGCCGTTGGAGCCGGTCCACGCGCACCTCCAAACCGCTCCAAGGCCGGGCGCGGGAAGCGAGCGCGTCCGGCGACCGGAGCGTCTCCGGTTCCGCCGCCGGTCGGGTCCGGGGCGTCAGCCCCGCCAGGTCCAGAAGCTCCGCCAACCGCGTCAGGCCGGACGCGTCCGGACCGTTCAAGAAGACGTCCTTCCCCTGACGCAGACCGTCCAGGAGCCGCCGGACCAACGCCAGTTCCGGTTTCCAGGACCCGCCGGACGCTCGGGGCAGGACGTCCACCAGCCGCGCCGCGTGCCGTTCCATGCGCCGGGTCCGTACCGCCTGCCGCCGCAGCAGAAGCTGACGCAGGCGCAGCGCGTTGTAACGCTGAAGCATGATACACCAGAGGTTGAAGACGGTCAGCAGCGTCAGGAGCCAATCGACGCCGCCCCAATCCGACCCGCGCCTACGCCGCCACACCGCGACAGGAACGGTGAGCAGAAGACTCGCCGTATGCAGCAGCACATGGTACAGCAGGTAGCCTTGGAACGCGGCCGCGCCCTCCGCAGACAAGCGGTCCAGGTGGTAGTTCTGATTTTTGCCTCCGTCCTTCCTCCGACGCCAGCGTTCTATTGCGAAAAGCGCCGACCGAAATGGCCGCACGCCTAAAAGCTGGTATAACCGCAGCTCCAGACGTTGCAATCTGTTCAACACCTCTGGTGTCCGGCGGCGCGAAAAATCGTCCACAGCGCTCCCCTCCCCCCGGTCCACCGGCGGGTTTGATTTGCCAGGTTGAATTATAGCACAATCGGTCGAACTTTTCAAGGAATTTTGACGCGCAAACGCCTTCGTGTACAGTATAACAACAAAATGCACGCGCAGGAGCAGGACAATACCTCGGTTCGGAATCGGGGCCGCCGACCGGAACGCCCACAATCTGCGGAAAAAACGTTGTCAGAGAACCTGTATCATGCTATAATCAAGGCAAAAACCGGGATTTGGAGGTATCCTTTATGATTCGGGCTGCAAGAGAAACCGATATCCAGGCCATCGCGGACACTTATATTGCACTGTTGACCTACGAGAAACGATACGGCGGTCATTCCAACTGGGTGCTGGATCTCTATCCGACCATCAAAGTCCCAGCTTCCAAGGTACCAGCGGGCGAGATGTTCGTTCTGGAAGAAAACCGCTCCATCTGTGCCAGCATGGTGCTGAATCACGATCAGCCGGAGGACTACAAACAGATCCCTTGGCGCTTCGCCGCGGATGCGCCGCAAGTTCTCGTAATCCACACCCTGTGTGTTCCGCCGGAGAAAGCCGGACGCGGCTACGGCAGCGAAATGGTGCTGTTTGCCAAACAATACGCGCAGAAGTTGGGTTGTACGGTGATCCGGATGGATACGTTCGCTTATAATGAGCCTGCTAAGGCTCTGTATCAGAAGCACGGCTTCCGTATCGCAGGCTACGGCCCCAGTCTGCTGGAAGGTTTGATCCCAGAAGAGCTGGCTTATTTGGAGTACAAGGTGTAGGGGACGGAGGCGAAATTCAACACTTGCGGCTTTGACTGCCAGGCATTATAATGGGAGCGTGGACAATCCCGGCCAAGTCGGAGAGATGGAAAGTGAGGAACAAGTTATGGATTACGCAAAGGAATCCCTGCGGTTGCACGGGGAGTGGAAAGGAAAAATCGAAGTGGTGGCTACGGTCCCGGCGGACAGTAAGGACGCGCTGTCGCTGGCCTACACGCCGGGCGTGGCACAGCCGTGCCTGGAGATCCAAAAGGACCCCGCCCTCAGCTACACGCTGACCCGGCGGCATAACCTGTGCGCCGTTATTACGGACGGTTCCGCGGTGCTGGGCTTAGGCGACATCGGCCCGGAAGCCGGTATGCCGGTCATGGAAGGCAAATGCGTGCTGTTCAAAGCGTTCGGCGGTGTGGACGCTTTCCCGCTGTGCGTCAAGACCAAGGACGTGGATGAGTTTGTTCAGACAGTATATAACATCTCCGGTTCCTTCGGCGGCATCAATTTGGAGGATATCGCCGCGCCGCGTTGCTTCGAGATTGAGCGGAAGCTCAAGGAAATATGCGATATCCCCATCTTCCACGACGATCAGCACGGCACCGCGATCATCACGCTGGCCGGGCTGACCAACGCGTTGAAAGTGGTGGGCAAGCGGAAAGAGGACGTGAAAGTGGTCACTTCCGGCGCGGGAGCGGCGGCAATCTCCATCGTGAAGCTGCTGCTGTCCGCGGGGTTCCGGCATATCGTCATGTGCGACCGCAAAGGCGCAATCTACGCCGGACGCGACGGGCTGAACTGGATCAAAGAGGAAATGGCTCAGGTGACGAACCTGGATCGAAAAGCAGGTTCTCTGGCGGATATGCTGGCCGGAGCGGACGTGTTCATCGGCGTGTCCGCGCCGGGGACGGTGACGGCGGAGATGGTGCGGACCATGAATCAGGACGCCATCGTCTTCGCCTGCGCCAACCCGACGCCGGAGATCTTCCCGGACGACGCTAAGGCAGGCGGCGCGCGGGTGATCTCCACGGGCCGCAGCGACTACCCCAACCAGATCAACAACGTGTTAGCCTTCCCAGGCGTGTTCCGCGGGACGTTCGACGTGCGGGCCAGCGACATCAACGAGGCGATGAAAATGGCGGCGGCGCGGGCGTTGGCGGAGCTGATCTCCGACGAGGAGCTTTCGGAGGACTACATCATCCCGCAGGCGTTCGATAAGCGAGTCGGTCCGGCGGTCGCCGCCGCCGTGGCGCAAGCCGCGCGGGATTCCGGCGTGGCGCGGATCTGAACCGCGGACCGCGCAAAAACGGAGACGCTTGCAAAAAGCGTCTCCGTTCTTCTTCTCGGTCAGCGTATGAGGGCTTGGGGCACAATGCTTCTGGTGTGGCGTATCTCTTCCCAGACGGTGGTTTTCTTGAAGAAGGTACTCAACGTGATGGGGAGCCACGAGAGCAGGAAGAGCCAGTACAGCAGCACGCTCTTGAGCATACGGCGGTCCCATTTCCGTTCCACGGTGAGGACCAGGCAGGCGGCCAGCGTAGATCCGAGGGCGGTCACGCCCAGTTGGAACAGGACGGCGGTCAGGAACGCCGCGGGGAACAGGGACGGTCTCGGGCAGGCCAGCGCGGCGGACAGAGCGGCGGCCAGTACGTTCAGCAGAGCGGCCATCTGGTAGGCGGGAATCAGGAGCGTCGCGCTCAGATCGGCCAAGGAAACTCTATGTTCTCCGCTCAAGCGGGCGCAGATCTTGCTGAAGTAAGCCTCCCCCACTTGGAGCGTACCGCTGGACCAGCGGCGGCGTTGTTTCACGGACTGGGCGTAATCCAGCGGCTGCTCGTCGTAGGTGATCGCCTTGGGGACCCAGTGGACGGTCTCCCCGGCTAGAGTACACTGCGCGGTGAGTTCCAAATCTTCGCTGATGGTCTCCGTATGCCAGCCGCCCAGCTTGTCCAGCATTTTGGCGGAGACCATAAACCCGGTGCCGTTTATCATAGCGGAAAAGCCTAACCCAGTTTTCCCGCCGTTGAGGAAGCGGTCCATCATCCAGTAGTAGATGGAGTAACAGCCGGAGATCACGGTGTCGTAAGGATTTTTGCTGTCCCGGTAGCCTTGGGCGGCCTGCGCGCCAGCCATGTAAGCGTTGTTCATCTCGGCGAGGAAGCGGGGGTCGGCCAGGTTGTCCGCGTCGAAGACGCAGTAGGCGTCGTAACCGCGCCCGCGCAGGCGGCGGTAAGCAAATTCCAGGACCTCGCCTTTGCTTCGGACGGGCGCGGTGCATTCCAGGACCTTTGCGCCGAACTGCTGGGCGGCCAAAGCGGTATTGTCGGTACAGTTATTGGGGATGACCCAGATATCGTACAGATCGACCGGATAATCCTGCACGAGCAGGCTATTGATTAAGGGACCGATGACCAGTTCCTCATTGCGGGCCGCGATCAGGATTGCGAAGCGGGTACGGTTCGGGTGCCAGCCGTAATCCAGGGGTTTACGCCAGGACATCAAGCCTGTAACGAGGTAGTACCCGCCCCAGACGGTCACGGCTAAGCCAAGCAGAGCGGAAAGCCACTGCATCACGTTCATGATCTCCTCCATTGTCTCTACCTCCTCCGGGCGCCGTGCAAGGCGTTCCCGTGTTGCGTTTTTGATTGTAGCAGGCAGTTGTTAAGGAGAAGCTGCGAGGAAAATTAAGATTTGATGAAGATATGTTTAAGGCAGCAGCGGTCTGCGTGCTAGGACGGGCTCAGGCGCGCATATGTTTTTCTATCAACGTCCGGAGCGTGGACGCGATTCAAAAGGAGGCTTGCGGGTATGGAGACGCGCATCGCGCAGCTGCGGTACAAAGAGGTCATCAGCGTAGCGGACGGCTGTCGATTTGGCTACGTAGGCGACATGGAGATTGATTTGGACAGTGGTCAAGTCCGTGCGCTGGTGGTACCGGGGCGCAAGCGGTTGTTTGGGCTGCTGGGGCGGGAAGCGGACCGGTACATTCCGTGGAGTTCCGTGCGTCGTTTTGGGGAAGACATCATTCTGGTGGATCAGGCGGCGAGCGACTGAGCATTTGCGGGCGGGCGGAGCAGGAAGGGACAGGCGCTAAGGGAAGCATCTCCCTTAGCGCCTGTTTCGGGTGGTTCTTCGGTTACGGGGGGTTCCTCGGTGGAAGGTGTCTCGTCTGTTGCGGGGGGTTCTTCGGTGGAAGGTGTCTCGTCTGCTACAGGAGGTTCTTCAGCGGAAGGCGTCTCGTCTGTTGCGGGGGGTTCTTCGGCGGAAGGTATCTCGTCTGCTACAGGAGGTTCCTCAGCGGAAGGTGTCTCGTCTGTTGCGGGGGGTTCTTCGGCGGAAGGTGTCTCGTCTGCTACAGGCGGTTCTTCGGCGGAAGGTGTCTCGTCTGCTACAGGCGGTTCTTCAGTGGAAGGTGTCTCGTCTGTTGCGGGCGGTTCCTCTACTGTAGGAAGTTCTTCTGTTGCAGGAGTCTCCTCTACTTCCGGATTTTCTTCTGTGACAGGGATTTTCGAGTCTACGTCGGGGTCCTCCTTCGGGGTGGAAGGCATCACTGGGTCTACCTCTAGGGATTCCTCTGGAGCGGCGGGGGTCTCGGGAGCCATACTTGAATCCATATTGGTGTCATCCGCCGCTGGCGCATCCAAGATCATATTTTCCGCGTTAAGCTCCGATACAGAGGAAGTCTCCAATGCCGCGAAGGTAAAAGAGAACACGATTGTAACTTTGTCATCTGCGCACCACGGGTCTGCTGGGCCTTTAGCCGTTGCGCCGAACAAGCGGAACACGCCCTCTCCCTCTTCTGCATCCAGTTCCATCACTGTCTTCGGCGCGGAATTTCGCGAAGAGATCAAAATCTGGTTTGGCGCTTCTGTGTAACGGTCCTCCCAGACGCCGTCCTCATTCTGAAATTCCGCGTAGAGAAACACAGCTTTCTCACGTGTACTCAACGAGGGCGGAGTAGTAGCATAGACCACGCTGCTCCCATCGGCGACCTGTCCCAGCGTACTGACACTGACGCTTACTGGGACGGCGCTTACGTTGACGATGTACATAGGGTCGCAGGCGATCTGATCTGTCGTAATCTCGCTCACCAGTTCAAGGGACAGGCCATAAGGGTTAAGGATGAAGCGACCTGTCCGGGGGACCACCACCCGGATCACGGGGGAGGTACTCGCTCGGGCAACAGGAATTTCCTCTGGAGTGGCGGAAAGTTCCTCCTGTTCAGCGGGAACGCTGGTCTGCTCGAAGGGAATTTCCTCTGAAGCGGCAGGCAGTTCCATTTGGTCGTTAGCGGGGGCGGAGCCGTTTTCCACAGGCAGGGGGGCAGTGTTTTCCTGGGCGGGGGCCTCCTGTGGGGCGGAGGCGGAGACTTCTGGCGGCTCATCCTGGACGGGCGCCGCAAAGGAGGGCACGGCGAGATTCAGGGCCAGCAGGAGCGTCAGCGCCAGACATATTTTTTTCATCATGTGTTCCTCCTTTAATTGGATCATTCGAAACACTGATTGACATTTTCCCGTTTTTGGCGGGGTGGGATACAGGTCCGGTCAAAGGAAATGCCGCACGGCCGTTTTGGACGACCGCACGGCGTTTTTCCTCAACAATAGGACAGCGGAGTAAACGTGAATGCTACTGTAACATTGATGCCGTCTCTGCTGTCCCATTGGCTTGCGGGGTTTTTCACCGCGTCGCCCGTCAGCCGAAACAGGGCATAGCCGCCCTCCGCGACCTCGTCGTCCAAGGTTTTTGCGGGGAGTGTTAAAATATTTTGCCGTGTTATGGATGTGCTGGAAACAATGATATGCTTGGCTGCGTTATAGGCTGGTTCCCATTGTACGGTTTCCAGGTCACTGGAATTGGACTGCTTGATCTCAAAATAGACAAACGCACTCTTATCTGTGCCAGTTCCCCCTGTAGGAGCAGATGCCAAGGTCATATCGCTCCCCTCGTTGACGGTGCCTGTCACCGTCACATTCACCGCCAGCGGTACCTCGCTCTTATTTGCGATAGAGGCGGGCGTGGAAATGATTTGCGCGGTTGAATCCACTTCTCCGATGGACACAGCGAGTTGAAACGGGTTGATATACACCGCGTTGCTGCTCGGCACAGTTACTTGGATCAGCGGAAGCCTGCAATCCGCCTCAATTTCCGTCGCATATCCATTGTTTGCCGCCGCCATTGCCGCAGGCTGTGCAGTGAAAAGCAGAACCAGCGTCAAAATGACGCCAAGAAACTGTTTTTCCTTCATGGCTGGTTCCTCTTACAAGTGGGCCGCGCGGGCGGTTGCGCCGCGCAGCCCAGGAATAATGGAATTAAAATCAGATTACTAGATAATTAGTTAGCTGTTAGCCTGCCTGACCAGCAACAGTTGCGGTGTAAGAAATACCATTGCTATCATCAGTAATGGTCACAGTAATATTGACATTATCGCCCGTGGCAGGAGAAGCAGTGGTCTTAGCTTTGACAACCGCCTTGAGGGGATCGGTAGAATTAGGTGTGATGGAGAAATCATCATTATCAACCGACCACACAGTGTTGCCGTTGGTACCTGTGGAAGGAGTGAGACTGTCAGGCAGAGCAGAGGTCAAAACAATCGTCGCACCAGTCGTAGTAATGGCATTCACAGGCTCATTCGACGTCGTTGCACTAGTATCAGCAGCCAAGGTACCAGCACTCATAGCGAACGGGGTGGCAGAGGGCTCGAAGGTGAAAGCAATGGTGGCCACGAAGGTGTCCGTCGCCGCCCAGGGTGTGGCCGGAGCCTTGACAGCCTCACCGGTGAGGCGGAAGTAGGCCGCGCCGCCCGCCTGGAGGTTGCCATCAGCAGTGCCCTCGCGCAGGGTCAGAATATTAGTAGCTACATCAGGTGTACCAGCTGTACCCTTGATCTGCTTGCCGCCAGCGGGAAGGGCGTCTGCGGAATCCAAAGCAGCAAAGCCGCCGATGAGGACATCCTCATTCTCCAGAGTAGTTTCGGTCAGACCCAGGGCGTGGAACATCTCAAACTTGACCAGGCCCTTTTTGCCATTCTCATTGGCATTGAGGGCATTACCGGTCTCAAAGGCAAAGTTGCTGCCAGTTGGGACTGTGCCAGTGATGGAGGCATTCACCTTCAGGGGCACGGCGCTGCGGTTCTGGATGGTCAGGGGGGCGGCATTGGAGATGCCCTGGCCGGTGAGGTTGTAGTTGTCGCTCAGAGCGATGGGCAGACCGTAGGGGTTAATGACAGCCTTGCCGGTGCTGGGGACGGTAACAGCCAGCCGGATTTCCTTGTAGCTGCCGGTGATGACGCTTTCGTTGGCCGCGAAAGCGGGGGCGGCCAGGGACAGGGCCATAGCGCCAGCCATAGCCACCGAACCAAGGCGTTTCAGATTCATGAACTTCATAGTGATTTCTCCTTCTTCGTTTTATTTATTGTTACAGCCCGAAAGCTAAAACAACATATGGTTTACTGCTCTACATGGAACTCAATGGTGTGTACCACTTGGTTTTTCAAGACCTGTTCGCCAGTCTCCTTATCCGTGTCTACTTGGGTCACTGCCACATAGACTCTGTGGTCCCCCTTCTCCAAAGCACGGTCAAGGGTGATCTGCTCAAAGCCGCTGCCCGGCGGAACCAAGCCAGACAGGTATACCTGATCTTCCAGTGCCGCATCCGTGTAGATGGTGAGGTACATATCGTAGAGGTTCGTCTTGTCATTCGCGATGTAGCAGGAAAAATTCTTCCCGTCTTTGCTGTAGGCGTTGTTCTCATAGAGCAAAGCGACATTGCCCTCTTTGGCGTTTTTCATCGCCTCGTCCACAGCCGCCTGAAGTGACGCCTCGTCCAGCACTACGGTAGCGCCGGTGTCATAACCGATTTTAGGCACATTATCATCACTGATATCTGCCAGCGAGGGCCTTTTTATCAGAATGACGATCACGGCCAACAGAGCGATAATAACTACCGCCGCCGCAATCAGGAGTGCTTTGCTGGGTTTCGCACCCTGTTTCGTTTGATCCATAGTCGATATGTCCTCCCGATGAAAAGATAGCGAGTCAGTCTGTCCAGTGCTGCCCGACTTTAGAAATTACTGGAGCAGCTGCAACACACCCTGCGGGACCTGGTTCGCCTGGGCCAGCATGGCCTGCGCGGACTGGATCAGGATGTTGTTCTTGGTGTAGGCCATCATCTCGTCAGCCACATCGGTGTCGCGGATGGTGGACTCAGCATCCTGAATGTTTTCGGTCATGACGGACAGGTTGTTGATGGTGTGATCCAGGCGGTTCTGGGTCGCGCCCAAAGTACCACGGACATCAGACACCGCATTGATGGCGGCCTTAATGGCGTCCACCGCCTTGGCGGCATCTTCCTGGGTGGCCACGGAAATGTCGCCGATACCGATGGAAGCGGCGTGCATATCCTTGATCGAGACCTTCAACTGATTGAAGGTATCAGCTGTGTCGCCAATCTGGAGGGTCAAAGCTTTGCCGCCAGCAGTTTTGGCATCGTTGGTGATTCTGACATTGCCCATCTGCACCAGCCCAGCCCAATCAGCAGCTGTGCCATCGTTTTGACCGCCGCCGCCGTTATACTTGCCCTTGTTATCGGCGCCAGCCAGGTTGTTCTTGGAGTAGTCCACTCCGCCCTCTTTTTCAGTGAGGGTAATGGTGCCGTCCTTCAGGTTAGAGCCGACATGGAAGTTCTTGTTATCCTTGGCGGCCGCAGCCAAACGTTGGGAGACGAGACCTGCCTGCTCACTCTTGAGGGTCTCGAACTCTGTCAGATCAACAGCGGTAGCATACCCAGAGTATTTGCTGTCCTTGCCCACGGCGAACACATAAGTGGTATCGCCAATCTTGATGGCGGTGCCGTCCTTGATCTTGGTGGGATCCAGGACAAAGGAACCCTGCGCATACTCCCGGGAGGTCTTGGACACGGCCTCTACTTCAGGAGTCACCTGAATCTGCTCGCCAGTGACACTGACCAGAGTGCTGCCATCAACTTTGGCAAACTTAGCGTCCAACTTGGTGTTAAAGTCCACATCGGGGGCATCCACCATCTGCATGACCAACTTGTTGTCTTCCACGCTGAGATTGAAGTTCATGTTCTTCGGACTGGCAGCCGGGCCATATTCGATCCCTGCCTGGAAATCCGCATTGGCCTCCAGCGCATCCTTGACTTTCCGGGCCAGTACGTCACCGCTGAGTTCCTAGCCCGCGGCTACCGTGATATCAACTGTGAGAGTGGACCCCAACGTGAATGTAATGGTCTCATCCGCATCGCTCTGGTTCTTGATCTTAGCCTGGGAGAAGTCAATGGAGTACCGGCCAGCGGTGGGAGCCTTGGTCACCAACTGGCCATCGCTGATATGCGTCATGGTCACATCAGTAGCGCCGGGGGACAAGCTCAGAACATCGGTGCCCGCATCCATTGAGCCGTCCAGAAGCTTGATGCCGTTGAAGTTGGCGCTGTCGGCAATGCGGTTGATCTCAGAGCGCAGCTGCTCGATCTCCTTCTGCATCTGGGCGCGGTCGGTGGTGTTGTCGTAAGTGCCGTTGGCGGACTGCGTGGCCAGCTCGACCATGCGGTTGAGCATATCGTGGACCTCCGTCAACGCGCCCTCGGCGGTCTGCACCAGGCTGATACCGTCCTTCGCGTTCTTCTGCGCCGTCTCCAAGCCCGTGATCTGCGCGCGCATCTTCTCGCTGATCGCCAGACCGGCCGCGTCATCGCCCGCACGGTTGATCTTGTAACCGCTGGACAGCTTTTCCAGGTTCTTCTTCATCGCAGACACGTTGTTCGTGTAGTTGCGATAGGCGCTCATAGCCATTATGTTGTGCTGGATTCTCATAGTTCTTGATTCCTTTCAATCAATGTAGTTTTGGGTCTTTGCAATCCGCTTGTGCCTTCACTGATTCCCTGCTCCAACACAGCGGAGAAACGCGCTCCGTTCATGCCCCGTGTACTTTGGAACACAACCAGGTCACGCGCTGGTCTATTTCAACCGGCTCGTCAGCCGGGTGAAACCGTACTGCTTTCCAGAACCTTCCTCTTCGACCGCCCGTCGCGTAAGCATTCGGGCCGCGCCGCGCCAGTACGTTCCCGTACCTCCCCTCGGAGGATCGTCACGTCCCGGGGCGCTTGAATCGACAGCTGAATCGCTGAGGTACTGGATACTTGGATCACAATGTCCTCGCCAATCGTCAGGTATTCCCCGTCTCTCATTTGAAGCGACAGCATGGCAAACTCCTTTCGCCTCCCGACCCACTCCTTGGGCCGCGCTCCTGGTCATAGTCATAATATTTTGGACAGCCCCGAAGGACTTTCGGACGTGCGCACACGCCTTCTCGTTTCCCGCTCCCCGGTCCGGGAAACGCTGCGTGAAACAGACCGCTGGACGATCTCGCTTCACGCAACGCTCCCCCTACCCAGAATACGGGCGTTCACCGCTGCCCCAGGCGGCATAGCGTTCCCGCTTAAGCGCTTTCGCGCTCCTCACTTTGGAAATACTGCGCGAGACCTCGCGCTTTGATGTTTTTCGCCGCGTTGACCTCGCGGTGATGAACCGCGCCGCAGTCAGGGCAGACCCAAGTCCGCCTCTCGTAACTGACCGCTTCCTCTACAAACCCGCACGCAGAACAGGTCCGCGTCGTCGGTTCGTAGCGGTCCACCAAAATCAGCTGCTTCCCCTGCCGCGCCAGCTTGTAGCGCAGACGCTCCCGGAACATCCCGTAACCGGAACCCAAAACGTTCCCCTGCCTGACCCGCTGCGCCATCTCATCCAACGCGTCCGCCCTCATGCACACGGCGTCCCAGGCGTTGGCTATCCGCCGGGATTCCTTGTGGATGAAATCGTTCCGTTGATTGGCGATATGCTCGTGGAGCCTGCGGTATTTTTGGACCGTTTCTTGGTAATTTTTGGACCCGGCCTGCATTCGGCTGAGCTTCCGCTGGAGCTTCGCCAGCTTCTCCTGGGACCGCTCCAGCCAACGGGGCGGGTCGGCCATCGTGCCGTCGTCCGCCACGTAGAAGTGAGGCATGGAGTACTTCAACCCGATGGTCGTCTCCGGAGCGGGTCGGACCGGTTCCGGCGGCTTGACCTGGCACTCGTAGAGAATGCAGCAGTAGTACTTACCGGATCTGGTCTTCTCCACCGTAATCCGTTTCAATTTCCACCACGCCTGCGGGCGGCGCGGGAACTTCGCGCGAACGATTCCGGCTTTCGTCATACGGATTCCGTCTTTTGTAAGGTAGATCGTAGGACCGGACTCAAAGTCGTGGTTGCAGGCGGTGAAAGAATCCCGGTCCGTTTTTTTCCGCTTGAAGTTGGGGTGTCCAAACGTCTCCGGGTTTTTGAAGAACGCTCGGAACGCTTGGGACAAGCGGTTATGTTCCTGGATCAGGGCCTGATTATCGACCTCTTTCAGGAAGGGCGCGTTGGTTTTGTACTTAGCCGGGGTAGGAATGAAGTGCGCGCCGGTTTCGGCGTAGAACCGCTGCTCATCGGAGAGCATCTGGTTCCAGATGTACCGGCAGCAGCCGAAGGTTTTCTCGAACAGTTCGGCCTGTGCTGGGGTCGGGTAGAGGCGGGCTTTGATGGTGTTGTACTGGAGCGTTTTGCCATCCGTGGCCTGACGTGTTTTCCGTTCCATCGCTACCCCGCTTTCCCTGGTCAAACGCAGAATCTATAACTTTTGCGTGGAATACAAAAAGGGTAAATTTTTTTGAAAATGGGCTTAATTTCAGCTGGAAGCTGTCCGATATAAGAATTGAACGCAGGAAGAATAAGCCACGCAAAAGTTATAGTTTTTGCGTGGATTGCCCCATATTTTTCATGCATATTGCGGTCATATTTCAGCGTTTCGCTCTGATTTCCGGAACTATTTCGCGGACATATTATAAGAGACGCGGGCTGTCCGCGTACAATTCCCTGGCTCTGCGCAGGAAGGTGTCGCGGGACATGCCCAGATCCCGGGCGGCGGCGCTGGCGGAGAGCGCGCCGCAGTGCCATGACTGCGCCGCGTCCTCGAAGCCCTGCGGCAGCGTCAAGCGCTCCCGCCCGAACCGCACGCCGCGTTCTCTTGCGGCGGCGATACCTTCCGCCTGACGTTGGCGGAGGTTTTCGCGTTCCGTCTGGGCCACGTAGCTGAGCAGTTGGAGTACAATATCCGCGATGAGCGTACCGGTCAGGTCCCGGCCCTGCCGGGTATCCAGCAGGGGCATGTCCAGCACGACGATTGCAGCGGCGCGGTCTTTGGTGATGAAGCCCCACTGTTCCAGGATCTCGTCGTAGTTCCGGCCCAGCCGGTCGATGCTCTTGACCACCAGCACGTCCGACCGGCGCAATTTTTTCACCAGCCTCTGGTAGCCGGGGCGGTTAAAATTTTTGCCGGACAGTTTTTCGATCACGATGTTCTCCTCCGCGACCCCGAACGTCCGCATAGCGGCCAACTGACGGGCTTCGTTCTGCTCATGGGTAGACACCCGGACATAGCCATACGTTTTTCCTTCCATAAAAGCGGCCTCCTTAAAAGATATTTTCCGCTTCATTGTACAGGAAGCGCGGTTTTTCGCCTAAAACAAAAGTGATTTGCGGTTCTCGTTCTGCGGGGACAAAAAAAGCCCTGTGTCAAGGAATTGACACAGGGTTTTTGACGTCGTCCCCGCTCTCGAAGGGGGGACCCTTTTCAAAGTTCCGCTGGGGTATCGGTGGCGAAGAACCAGAGGAATTTATGGAGAACGGGGCGTTTCAGAATCGCGGACAGGGCGCGGCTGTAGGCTTCCACCTGGAGCCGGTGTTTTTCCGCGGCGGCCGGTTCTTCGCCGGGGCGGACGAAGTCGCTCTTGAAGTCGATGACGGTCACGCCGGGACCGTCGTCGAACCAAGCGTCCACCACGCCTTGGAACAGGATCTGTTCCTCGCCGCCGTCGGGGAAGTAGTCTTTCGCGGGGACCAGAAGGGAGAATTTGAACTCCCGCTCTCGTTTTGCGGCGCGGATCAGGCCGAGGCCCAAGGGGTGCCGGAAAAACGCGGCGAGTCGTTCCGGCGGAATGGCCTGACGCTGGAGCGGCGTCAGGAAGCCCGCTTCCGTCAAGCGTTCCAGTTCGGCTTGGATGGTCTCCGGGGTCTGGTTCTCCTCCAAGGGGAGGTACTGCATCGCCAAGTGAAGCGCAGAACCGCGTTGTGCGGGAGTCAGGCCGTGCTTTTGGGCGATAAAATCCGGGCGGTACAAGACGGCGTCGTCCCGGCGCGGCGGCAAGGCGCCGGCAATCGCTTCCTGATCGGCTGCGCGGCCTTTGACCTGGGTCGCGGTGAGCTTGGAGGGCAGGTTCGCCGCGGCCATGTGGGGGTAACGCCAGCTCAAGCGGCGGAACAGGTCGTCTTCTTCCGTTTCGGAAGCGGTCGGGTCAGGCGGCGCGGCGAAGTGTCCGGGTGCTTCCAGCGGCTGAGCCAGACGAGTCCCGTCGAGCCAGCGGATGTTCCAAGCGGGGCCCAGGTTGTCTGCCAACCGTACGTTCAGCTTGGCCATATCCCGCAGGGTCTCGCTTTCCGGGCGGGACAGCGCGTGGAGCAGCACCCACATACCGGGGCTTGGCTGACATTCCAGAGCCATCGGGGAAACCGGAGCGGAGACGTCCTCGGCGAGATCGGCCAAGGTCTTCAACCCGTTCGGGAAGCCCATCGTCAGGATGAGCTTTTCTCTGGCGCGGGTCATGGCCACGTAGAGCAGGCGCAATTCTTCCGCCATCATCTCCTGTTCCAATTTCCGGGCCACGGCGCGGCGGGCCAAGGTGTCGTATTCCAGCATACGTTCCTGATCCAAACCTTTCGGACCCACGCCCAGTTCAGGGTGGAAGAGGACCGGCTGACGCAGGTCGTCCCGATTCAGCCGCCGGTTCAGGCCGCACACCAGAACCACGGGCCGTTCCAGACCTTTGGAGCGGTGGATGGACAGGATCGACACGCCCTCTCCCCCGCCGCTCCCGCCTGCGGTGGAGAACTTCGCGTTGGCGTTCCGCATCCGTTCCAGGCGGAGCAGGAACTGGAACAGCGAGCAACAGCCGGAGTTTTCCAGCTGTCCGGCCAGGGCGTACAGGGACAGGAGGTTTTCCTGACGCTCCCGGCCCCGGTCCATCGCGCCGAAGATGCCCAGGAGGTTGAGCTGCTCATAGATATGCCAGATGAGCTGACGGCAGGTGCGTTCCCCGACGCCGAAGCGCAGCTGGGACAGGTGATCCAAAAATTGGGTACATTCGGCGTCGCCGTCTTCGGCGGCTTGGCGCAGGGCGGTGTAGAAGTCGCCTTTGGCTTTGCTGCGGATCAGGGCGAGCTTATCGCCGGAGAAGCCGTAGACGGGCGAACGTAGGGCAGCGATGAGCGGCACGTCCTGTCTGGGGTTGTCCACGATCTGGAGGATCGCCAAGGCGGCGTTGACTTCCGTGGAGGCGAAGAAGTCCTCGGAGGTTTCGACGCTCCAAGGGATACCGGCTTCGCCCAAGGCTTGCAGGTAGCAGCGCAGGACGGGTCCGGGACTGCGCAGCAGAATCATGACGTCCGAAGGCCGGAGCGGCCGCAACCCGTCGCCATCTTCCACCATGAGGGGGGCGGACAGCAGTTCTTGGATACGTTTCGCGGCGAAGCGGGCTTCCAGCAAGTCCTTACTGCCGCCCTCCTGTTCTTTCAGGCAGGTGAGGTCCAGCAGGTCCAGTTCCAGGGCGTAGGGGTCTGAGGCGTCGGGTCCGGCATCCGGGGTCGGGAAGGAGCGGCCAGGGACTAGCGCTTGTTTGCTGTCGTAGATCAGCTCTCCGAACTCCTCGGACATCACGTTCCGGAACAGGTCGTTGCAGCCTTCCAGCACTTGGGGCCGGGAGCGGAAGTTACGGGAAAGCACCCGGCGGCGGGGAGCGTTTTTCGGAGCGAGGTCGCCGTCGGGGTAGCGACGGAATTTGTTTTGAAAGATAGCGGGGTCGGCCAGGCGGAAGCGGTAGATGGACTGTTTCACGTCCCCTACTTGGAACAGCTTCCTTCCGCCCGCGGAGATAGCGGAAAAAATCGCGTTCTGCACCTGATTGGTGTCCTGATACTCGTCGACCATCACCTCGTCCAGACGCTCCTGCCAGCTGAGGGCCAAGGGGGTCGGTTCGCCCCGTTCGTCGGTGAGCAGGCGGACGGCGTAGTGTTCCAGGTCGGAGAAGTCCATCAAATTCCGGCGGCGTTTTTCCTTCTCGAAGGCTTGCTGGAACTCCAGGACCAGGTCCATCAAGGCTTGGACGGCGGGACGGGACAGGGCCAGTTCCGTGAGCAAAGCCTCACTGCTGCCGCCGAGGTTTTCCTCCAATTCTCCCAGCAGCTCTTTGCAGCGGTCCCGAAGGGCTTTTATCCGCTCTCCGTTCCGGTCGATCTGAGCCTCCTCGTTGGGGAGCAGGGGAACGGAACGTTTCCGTTTCCGGCCCGCAGCGGGGAACGGGATGGGCAGGCAATCGAAAGCGTCGTCCCAACTTTCGGCGGCCAGCAGGCGGTCCACCGCTTCCAGGGTCGTGGCTAAGGAATCGGCGTAGTTCATTTGGAGCAGCTCGTCCGTACCGGACAGCTGCAACGCGAGAGCCAGCTGTTCCCGGACCTGCCGCGCTTTCCGGCGGGCGTCGGACAGCAGCAACGCGCCCCAAGGCGTTTGCGCCGCGTCCTCCACGCCGTCCAGCGACCAGACTTCCCGCTGCCGTTCCAGCCAGCGGACTGGGTCCGGGTGGCTCTGCACACGGGTGAAGATGTCCAGGACGATCTGGAGCAACCGGCTGTCGTCCCGACCGCTCCCCAGGGTATCGGCCAGCGCGGCGAAGGGACTGTTTGGTTCCAGGTCCTCGTATTTCCGGTCCAGCAGCTCGTTCAGAACCCGGAGCCGAAGGACTTGTTGTTCCGCCTCGTCGCAGAGGCGGAAATCCGGGTCCAGGTCCAGCAGGTAACCGCTCTCCCGCAGCAGAGTGGCACAGAACGCGTGGATGGTAGAAATCTGGGCCTTGTAGACCAGAATGGACTGACGGCGCAGACGGCTGTCCTGCGGACGCTTGGCTAAACGCGCAGACAACTCCTGCGCGATACGCGACCGGAGTTCCGCCGCCGCCGCCTTGGTGTAGGTGATGACCAGGAAACGGTCGATATCCATACCATCCTTGTCCACACGGTCCAGGAGCCGTTCCACCAGCACCCGAGTCTTCCCGGACCCTGCCGCTGCGGATACCAGCAATTCTCCGTCGTGATCGTCTACAATCCCGCGCTGTTCCTCCGTCAAAGCCATATCTTGGTCTCCTTTCCGTTTTTGATAACCGCCCACGCCTCGCAGCATCGGGGTCCAAGGGGCCGTCTCTTGTTGATCGACCACTTTCCGCCGCATCGGGGTCCAGGGCAGAGCCCTGGCGGGGTTTGGGGCAGAGCCCCAATGGGGTGCGGGGCTAGCCCCGCCATCCGTTCCTAACGTTCTTTTTGGTTCTTTTTCTTTCAAGAAAAAGAACGCTTTCCGGGAACCGCCGCGCGCTACTCGGACAGAACCCCAAGGTACTTTTCAATCCGGATGCCCTTATTTTTCTCAATCTCGTCCTGTTCCAGGAAAATGAGCCGTTCCACGACGTCCATCGCCCGTTTGACCGCCTGCGGGAAGGTTTTCCGTTTCCTTAACATCTCGCCTGCCAGCACGGCGGAGAACATATCGCCGGTACCGGGAAAATGAACTTTGAGGAAGCGGTAAGGGATCGTGAAGCAGTCCCCGGAGGCGTGGTCGAAACCCCAAACCACATGGCTGCCGGTTTCAGACTCCCGCCCGCTGGTCACGACCACGGAGCGCGGCCCGTAGGCGAGCAGTTCGTCCAGCATTCGGCGGACCTCCGAGCGGGTCAGCGACTCCCGGCCCTGGTACAGGCCAGAGAGAAACTCCGCTTCGGTGAGGTTCGGGACGATGACGTCGGCTACGCCGATGAGGCGGCGCATAGAATCGACGGTGTCTTCCGAGACGCCGTTGTAGAGTTTGCCTTCGTCGCCCATGATGGGGTCGGTCATGACGAGCAGATCCTGTTTTTTCTGGCTGTCGATGAAATCCCGGATGATGTCCACCTGAGCCGCTGAGGCTAAAAAACCGGTCGTGATGCAGTCGAACCGGAAGCCCAGTTCCTTCCAAACCGCGATAGCCTTCGCCATGTAGTCGGTGGTGTCCAGGATGGTGAACTTCCCGTAATCCAGCGTGTTGGAGACCAGCGCGGTGGGCAGGTTATAGACGCAGCACCCCAGGTTGGAGAGAATGGGCAGCATAGCGGCTAAGGCGACCTTGCCGTAGCCGGGCATATCGTTGATGATGAGGACATTTTTACTGTTTTCCATGACGATCCCCTGTTTCGTTTTCAATCTGCTCCCAGAAGGTCTGCGCGTCGACGTGCGGGAGCCAGCGGCGCGTATCGCCGCCCCGGCCCTCTTCAAAGTGGCACGCGCTGGTGTAGTCGCAGTACAAACAAGCGTTTTTGGTTTCCCCGCGCCAGAAGGGGTCCGCGGTGATGTTGCCGCAGGCGACTTCCCGGCAAATCTCTTCCAGCACGCGTTGGATATGGCGTCCCAGTTTGCCCAACTGTTCCGCCGTGGCCAACGCCTGACCGGTGATCTTTCCGGTAGACTTGGACACCCGCAGCGGCAGGAAACGATAGCCGTTCGGGCCGCAATGCTCCATCGCGTCCAGCACCTGAGGGTCGTTGAGAACCAGACCGCTGCGGACGAGTTCTTTGTCCACTTGCTTTTGCAGTTCCTCGTCCCGCATGGTCCGGCTGCCTTTGATGACGGCCTGGCGGGCGGGGAGATACAACACGCCGTCGCCTTCCACGGGCAGGCCGTACAGCTTCTCCCCTTGCGCCTCCAGCGTGAAGAGGTACAGCAGCATTTGGAGCCCTAACCCGTTCCAGACCTCCGTCAGGTCGAAGCTCTTCCGGCCCGTCTTGTAGTCCACCACGCGCAGATGGAGCCGTCCGTTCTCCTCCCAGCCGTCCACCCGGTCTACAAACCCGCTGATACTCAACGTAATGCCTTCCGCGGTCAGCTCCACGGGAGGCATCTCGTTCCCCTCGGCGAAGCCAAGCTCAAAAGAGATGGGCTTGAACTTGGAATACAGCAGTTCTTCCGCCACGTTGTCGACGACGGCTTGGACCGCGTGGATCAGACGGCGGAACAGGTACTGGAACCGTTGGCTTTGCCCTTCCAAACCGCCCAGTTTTTCTTGGATGTAGCGCTCCACGGCCTCCTGGGTCAAACGGCGCAGACGTTTTTTGCGCGCTTCCCGGTCCGACTCCCCGTCGGTCTCCATGCCGGGGATGGAGGTCTGGGAGAACATCGCGTCCTGAAGCACGTGTTCCAGCACGTCGTGGACGAAGGTGCCGTACTCCGGGGCGCGGAACCCGGCGGGACGGCGCGGGTTGGCTTCCAGGCCGTAGCGCATGAAGTAGGCGAAGTGGCAGGAGCGGAACTTATCCATCCGGGACGCGGACATGGCCACGCGGCGGCCATACAGGCGGTCCACCGCGGTCCGGGACAACCGCCCGCGTTCCCAACGGGCGGCCTCGTCCAGTTTCCGGACCTGTTCCCGGCAGTCCGGCAGGCGTTCCAGCATGCGGCGTGCGCGCGGGTCGCGCCCGGCCTGTTCCAACGCGGGCAGAGGGGCTTCCAGACGGAAGGAGCCGTGCAGATCTTCCTCGCGGATCTCCCGCAGGTCGGAGAACAGCAAGCGGAGCCGTTCCGCCAGGAAACTGGGGCGATGTTCCTCGCCTTGCGGGCCTTGGGCGGGCCAGGTCACCAGGAGCCGTTGACTGGGCCGGGCGCAGGTCAGGTAGACAGTGGTCATCTCCCGGTAGAGCAATTCCTGCTGGGACTGTTCCAGCTCCATCCCGTAACCGGCGAGCAAATCCCGGTCGTGATCGGACAGCAGTCCAGCGGGGAACGCGGTCTGCGGGATGGACGCGTCGTCCGCGCCCAGTAAGATCAACGCCTTGACCGGGTGGCCAGTCTGACGCGTGGTTTCCCCGGCCATCACCCGGTCCAGGGAGATCGGAATGGAGCCGACGTCGTACTGGGACAGCACCATCCGAAACAGCAGCGCGAACTCGTCCAGTTCCATAGGCGAGTCCTCCAGCAGCGCGGCGCACTGCTCCAAGCCGCCACAGAGGATCTCCCACAGCTGACGGTATTCGTCGGCCAGTTCCGGCTGTTCCCGCGCTTTGAGCAGCGCGACCCGCTCGTCCAGCCGCTGAGGCAGGCCGATCTCTTCCAGGAAGCGGTAGAGGGCTTCCGCCTGTCCGCGTCCGGTCTGGTTCGGGTTGGTCCGCAAGGTCTCCAGGGGTGCGGCTACCTGACGGCGCAGTTGGTCCAGGCGCGTCAGCAGCGCCTTGTCCGCTTCCGTCCACTTCGCGCCGTAGCCGGAGGGGTGCCAAGCCCAATCTTTCTTCTGCGTCCAGCGGCTGCCGCGGATATCCCATTTCAGAACGTAGTTCTCTAAAATGTCCCGGTCCTCCTCCGGCAAGTCGGTGAGGTTCGTCTTCAAGTAGCGGAACATATCGTCATAGCTGTAGCCGCCCGCCACCGTGTCCAGAGCCGCGGTGACTAAGGTGAGAATCGGCTTTTCCAGGATGTCCGACATGGCGGAGGAAAACACCGGCACGCCGTAGCGGGCGAAGACAGATTCCACCAGGTCCCGGTAAGCGGCGTAGTCTCGGGCGGCCACGCCGATCTCCCGGAAACGCAAGCCTTCTTCCCGGACCAGATGCAGAATCCGGGACGCCGCCCACTCCACCTCCCCGCGGGGGCCGGACGCGCGGAACAACTCCACGCCGCCCTGACACGGAACCGGTTTCGCGCCCTCGGGGGCGAAGAGCGTCTTTTCCAGGTACGCTAACGGTTCCGTCCGGCTGTCCGGGAAACCGGGCAGGTACTCCGTCTCGAAGGGGATGCGCTCCTGACGGGCGATCCGGAGCAGCCAGGAAGCGGTCCGCCGGGCCGGTTCAAAGATCTCCTCGTCCTCGTCCAAACGGCCGCAGGTCAGCGCAACCGTGAGAGATTCCCCCTGACGCAGCAGAAGACGCACAATCTCCTTCTGCTGGGCCGTGAAGTCGAGGAACCCGTCCATCCAGATATCCTTCCCCGCGGCCCAGGGGCAAGTTTTGAGTTTTTCGGCCACGCGAGTCAGCCGGTCCCGCGGGTCCAGGGCTACCTGCGCCGTGAGCGCGTCGTAAGCGCCGCAGATCAGCCCCAAGTCCATCAACTTCTCCCCGTCCGGACCGCCCGCGGAGCGGCCTGCCTGGACCAGAGCCTCCGGCGGAATGCGGCAGCTTTTCAGCTCGTCCACGGTCGCCAGAAGCGATTGCAAAAACCGGGGCCGACGGGACGGGTGCGCGTACACGGTCAGCTGTCCGGACAGGGACTTGACGGCGTTGTACATCAGCAACAGCCGTCCGCCGCCGTCCAGCTCTTCCTCCCCCAAGCCTCCGGCGGCGGTCAGCACGCGGTTGGCCAAGCGGCTGAACGACAGGACCTCCGCGTACAAGGAGATCCGATCCCCGCCGCTCTGACAAAGGGCTCGTTCCATCTCGTGGGACTGCTGTTCCGGGACGATCAACACCTGGGGACGTTTCGGCCCAAGACGGCACAGCCGTTCCAGCACCGCCGAGGTCTTACCGGTACCCGCGCGGCCTAATATCAGCTTCAGCATCGCCGCTGTCCTCCTTAAATGGTCAGATTCTCAACCGCCCGGCGCGTCGCGCCTGGGCCGTTGGCACATGAAACATCCGTGCAACTCACGTTTATTGTAAAGCATCGCGCGGCAGAAATCAAGACGGCTTTTTTGCCGCCGCAGACAGACCGGCTGTATTTTTCTCCCGAAGGGGGAGAATACAAAAAATAAACGTTGCACAATCCGGGGATATCAAGTAAACTATAGGAATGGAACCTATAACGCGGCGCGTCCCCGGAACGGAGCCGCGGATCTGATGAAGGAGCCAATCGCTTATGATACAGGAAACAACACGATTTCTCGCGTATATCTGCCCGCACTGCCGTCAATCGGTCATTGTAGAACGCAGTTTGTTCTCGTTAGCCGCCTCCGCCGCGCATATCCCATGCCCCTGCGGGAAATCGGAGATGACCGTGGAGTTCAAGCCGAACCGGGTCCAGTTGAGCGTCCCGTGCCTGTTCTGCGGGCGGGAACATACGGTCTCCTGCTCCTCCCACGCCTTCGTCCGGGAAAAAGCGTTAGCGTTTTCCTGCGCCGCCTCCGGTCTGGACTGCTGCTACGTGGGCGAAGAAGGCCCCGTCTACGCTGCCACCGCCCGCCTGGAACAGGCCGTGGACAAGTTGGAAACCGCTTCCGCGGCGCAGGGGGCGTTCCTGGACGAGATCGTCATGCACGAGGTCCTCTCGGAAATCCGGGACATCGCCCAGCGGAACGGGATCTCCTGCGCCTGCGGCAGCCGGGAGTGGACCTTTCAGATCAACTACAGCTCTGTGGACCTGATCTGCCGTCAGTGCGGGGCGCAAATGCGTATCCCCGCCGCGACCGCGGACGATATCGACGACATCTGCTGCAAGGACACCATCCTGATCCGCGGAGGCAAGCCAAAATGAACCGGTGCTACGAAAAAAACTTCCGCCTGACCGGAATGGACGCCGACGGACAGGGAATGTGCAAACCGTCCGCACTGCTGGACCACTTACAAGTGACCGCTACGCTGGCGGCGGAAACAGGCGGGTTCGGCCGGGAGGTCCTGCTGGAACGTTACGGCGCGTTCTGGATGCTGGCGCGCTCCTGGTTCCGGCTGGAACGCCCGCTGCGGTGGGAAGAGGAAATCACAATTCGGACTTGGCACCGAGGCGGCCGCTCCGCTTTGATGTACCGGGACTACGACATTTTCTCCGGCGGGGAACGGGTCGGGGAATCGGTGTCCGGCTGGGTGCTGGCCGACGCCGGGAGCCGGAAATTGATGCGGCTGTCCTCAATCCGGGAGCTGGCCGGAACCGATGGCGGAGAACTGTGCAAATCCGTCACCTTATCGAAGCTGCGCTGCCCCCCGGACCTGCGGCAAGTAGAAAACCGCCGGATGCGCTACAGCGACAGCGACATCAACGGTCATGTGAACAACACCCGCTACGCGGACTTCGTCTGCGACGCGCTGGAACTGGACCGGCGGCCGGAAGGCCGTTTCGTCGCCTCCATGCAGATCGGCTACCTGGCCGAGTGCCTGCCGGGTGAAACGTTGACGCTCCAGACCGGGACCCAGGCCGACGGCCATTACGTCCGCGGCTTGGACAAAGCAGGCAAATCCCGCTTCGAAGCGGAAGTGTTTTTTGGACAAAGCCTTCCTTGACAAGCCCCGCCCGGAAGGATAAAATAGGTCTAATACATGTGTTGGAGTCACAATCGAACGCCCCGGCTCACCGGGAGAGAAAAAGGAGTTGTCGTGTATGGTCAACCAGGACGCCGCCCAGAAGTTCGTCAAACAAGGCCTCACCTTTGACGACGTGCTGCTCATCCCCGCCGCCAGCGATGTCCGCCCCGCTGACGTGGACCTGCGTACCCGCCTGACCCGGAAGGTCCGCCTGAATATCCCCCTCATCAGCGCCGCTATGGATACCGTCACCGAGTACCGTATGGCAATCGCCATCGCCCGGGAGGGCGGCATCGGCGTCATCCATAAGAATATGTCCATCAGCCAGCAGGCGGAACAGGTCGATATGGTCAAACGCAGCGAAAACGGCGTCATCACGAACCCCTTCTGGCTGGCCCCTGGCCACACCCTCGCCGAAGCGGACGAACTGTGCGCGAAGTATAAAATCTCCGGCGTCCCAATCTGTGACAATGGCCGCCTCATCGGCATCATCACCAACCGGGACATGAAGTTCGAAACGGATATGACCCAGCTGATCGACAACGTCATGACCCGCGACCACCTGGTCACAGCCCCCGAAGGCACTACCTTGGCCCAGGCGAAGGAGATCCTGCGTCAGCACAAGATCGAAAAACTGCCCATCGTCGACAGCGAGTTCCGGCTCAAGGGCTTGATTACCATCAAGGACATCGAAAAAGCCGAGGTCTACCCCAACTCCGCCCGTGACGAAAAAGGCCGTCTGCTGGTCGGCGCGGCCATCGGCGCGACTTCCGACGTGCTGGACCGCGTAGCGGCCCTCACCGAAGCGGGCGCGGATGTGCTGGTGCTGGACAGCGCCCACGGCCATGAACAGCACGTCATCGAAGCCGTCAAACGGGTGAAGGCCCTCTACCCGAACGTGCAGCTCATCGCCGGGAACGTGGCCACCGCCGACGGAACCCGCGCCTTAATCGAAGCAGGCGCGGACGGCGTCAAGATCGGCATCGGCCCCGGTTCCATCTGCACCACCCGCGTGGTCGCCGGAATCGGCGTGCCGCAGATCACCGCCGTTTACGACGCCGCCTGCGTGGCCGCGCAGTACGACGTCCCCATCATCGCCGACGGCGGCGTGAAGTACTCCGGCGACATCGCCAAAGCTATCGCCGCCGGAGCCAGCGTCGTCATGCTCGGGTCCCTCCTGGCAGGCTGCGAGGAGTCCCCCGGCGACACCGAAGTCTTCCAAGGCCGTCAGTTCAAAGTCTACCGCGGCATGGGTTCCCTGGCCGCTATGAACAAGGGGTCCAAGGACCGCTACTTCCAGGAGTCCAACAAGAAACTCGTCCCGGAAGGCGTGGAAGGCCGTGTGCCTTACAAGGGACCCGCCGGCGAAACCATCTACCAGCTCATGGGCGGTCTGCGGGCCGGTATGGGCTACACCGGCTGCCGCGATATCGGCGAGCTGCACTCCAAAGCGCAGTTCATGCAGATCACCGCCGCCGGTCTCCGGGAGTCCCACCCCCACGACATCTATATCACCAAGGAAGCCCCCAACTACACCGTCAACCCTACCTGATCCCCGTCCCCTTCCCACCAGACAGAGTACCCAAAAACGCACCGCACAGAATTTTCATTCTGTGCGGTGCGTCTTTTTCCGTCCCCGCGAGGGGTGGGGCTTGTTCCCAGTAAACCCCTTCAAGCTCGGCTACGCCTTGACGATGTTTCCGTCCCCGTGAGGGGTGAGAAGTGCTTCCGCGGTTCCACTGGGCCGCTCTGGAAATAATCGGGTTTCCGTCCCCGTGAGAGGCGGGGATTGCATTCCTTCTCGACGAGGCCGCCTGCGTGTTTCCGTCCCCGTGAAGGGTGGGGATTGCTTCGACGAGGAGCGGCGACCTGGCGTAGACATAGAGCCGCGTTTCCGTCCCCGTGAGGGGTGGGGATTGCTTCAGCAAAACAGCACAGCAGACGGGCAAATAATGCCACCTGTTTTTGTTGTTTTCTCCAAGCCACTTTGCATTGTATCAGATCCGCTTCTGAAAAGCAAGTGCTTTTTGCCAAAAAACAGGTGCTTTGTCCTGCTGTTTTTGAGAATGGGCCGTGCGAACCGATTTTTCCGGGGCGATTTTTCGGGAAGAAAAACGAAGGTTTGCACGAAATTTGTGAGGAGAACACCAAAGGGAGACGAGCGTTTGCCCGTCTCCCTTATTGCTTACGCTTCGCCGAAGCAGCGCGTCAGAACGACCGCGAGCTGCGCCCGCGTCGTGCTGCTTAGACCGTTCGCTTGGAAGGATTCGCTTACTTCGCGTGGTTCACCAGCGCGCCGAAGAAGTTCGCCGCAATCGTGGGATTGCAGACCGCGTCTTCGCCGCCCAGCGCGTCGGCTTCGGGGTGGAACTGGACGCCCAGCGCGAAGTTGTTGGCCTGATATTCCATCGCCTCGATCACCTGATCGGGGCCGTAGGCGACGACCGTCAAGCCCTCGCCGATCCGCTCTGGATTGGCCACCTGATGGTGCCAGGAAGCGACATCGGCCAATTCCGTACCGCCGATGATGTCAGACAGCCACTTGGAGTTGGCTTCCGCTTTGATCTCGTGGCGCGCCCAGTTGGGCTTATTCCGGTGGACTTTGTACTCCGCGTCGCTCTTGTTCAGGTAGGTGGGCAGGTCCTGAATCAGGCCGCCGCCGCAGACGACGTTGAACATCTGCATCCCGCGGCAGATGACCAGCATGGCTTTATCCTTCGCCAGAGCCGCTTTGATGAGGTTGTAGTCGGAGGTGTCACGCAGGTCGCGCTGTTCGTTGTTGTCCTCCAGCAGAGGGCTATGCTCCTCTTTGTAGAGGTCCGGGTTGATGTCCTCGCCGCCGGTGACGAGAACGCCGTCCACGCGTTCCAGCGCGGCGACCGCTCCGTCGTAGTCCTTGATCTGCGGCAGGTGCGTCACGACGCCGCCCACATTGCGGACGATGTCCTGCATATCCACGTAGTCCGCGGGATCGCCGCCCCAGGAGATTCCGATCAGGGGCTTATCGGCGGCGTAGCCGACCAGGGTCTCGAAGAAGGTCAGGCAGATATCCACGTCGCACAGGGCGCCGTCGGGGTTATTGTTGTGCAGGGCGTTGGCGCAGTCGTTTTCGGGGTGGAACTGGACGCCCAGGCAGAAGGTTTGACCCTGTTTTTCGACGCCCTCGACGATATCGAGACCGTCCACGGTGGTCTTGGAGACCATCGTCAAGTCGGTGCCTTCCAGATCCTTGGGGGCCAGGCCCTGATGGTGCCAGGAGGAGACCTTTTCCAGTTTATCGCCGCCGACGACGTCGTACAGCCAGCGGGACTGTTCGGTGAGGACTTCCACGTCGTGGCGGGCGTAGGTACGGTTGGGGGCGTCGGGAGGCATACGGTGGGTATCGTCATAGGTTTTGCCGTTGGCTTTGTAGTAGTTGGGGATATCCTGAATGAACCCGCTGCCGGAGACGATGCTCATCATCTGCATCCCGCGGCAGGCCGCGAAGGTGGGGACGTCGTTGGCGAAGCAGTACGCCATGAGGGTGTAGTCGGAGATATCGCGGGTCGCGTTGATCTCCTCGCCGTTGTTGTCCTCCTTCTGAGGCGTGGCGTAGAGGGAGGGGCTGATATCCTCGCCGCCGGTGAAGAACACGCCGTTGATGGCTTTCATGACGTCGGCGGCGTTGCTCTTGGACAGGTCCTTGGCCTTGATCTGGTCGGCGAACTCCTGTTTGAGCATACCGGTTTCTTCCAGGCAGGCGCTGGCGACGGAGTTGTCAGGGTTGTAGCTCACGGCGTTGCTGGTCACCTGTTTGAGTTCCACAGGGATACCGCCTGCGGCGCGGATCACCGTTTTGAAGGAGTCGTAGTTCTGTTCATTGCTCTTCCAGGTGATGCCGATGTAGGGTTTGCCGGCCAAAGCGGCGGCTTTTTCCAGCATTTTGGCGAACTGTTCGCTGCTGACGGCGGCGGAGCCGTTGAAGGACGCGTCCGTCAGCCCGGCGTTGGCGGCCATAGCGGCGTAGTCCACGGGCCAAGTCTCGGTCAACGCGGCGGGGACTTTGGCGTACTTCAGCAGGACGGTCACGGCTTCCATCTGAGTCGCGGCCCGGTCAGGGCTGAAGCAGTTGTCGCCGCTGCCGCTGATCCAGCCGTTCTCGTAGGCCAGATTGATGCAGCCCTCGTAAGTACTGCCCTCGGCCACGTCCTGGAAGGCGCTGGTCTTTGCGGCCGCGCTGGCGGCCTGATCGTTCAGCCCGGCGGCTTCGATCAACTGCGCCACCATCTCGGCGCGGGTGAACGCGCTGTCCGCTGCGAAGCCAGGGACGCTCAAGCTGAGCGTCAGAGCGGCTGCGGCAGCCAGGGAGAGGGCCTTGCGGAGCGTTTTTCTTCCCATTGTGTAACTTCCTCTCTGTCCATAAATTCTACAGTTGTCCGCCGTCCCGAACCGCGGTCGCGAAACAGACCGATCCCGCTCGTTCGGCGTCGAACCCTGTACAGGCTGATTATAGCACATCCTTTTTCAGAAGGCAATCAAAACATCAAACATCCCAGTAACAATTCGCGATGGCACAAAGCGGGGCGTTCTCCTCCTCGTAGACCAGTATGTGGACAAAAAAGTCCTCGATCTCCGTATCGTTTTTGATGCGGCCCAAAATGCGGCAAGCGGCTTCCCGCAGCTCCGGGGGGTTCTCGGCTCCGGTGAACGCGAACGCCAACGTTTTGGCATTCACGCCGGGCTGACGGGACGCGTAGTCCAGCAAAACGGCGGCGGTTTTCGTTTCGTCGCAGTCCTCGATGCGGCACAGGGCGCGGATACCCTCTTGCGTCAGCTCGGTCTCCTCGTATTGGGACAGGTAAGCGGCTTCCTCCGAAGTCGGAAACCGCCGGGCGGCTTGCCGATACATCTCCGGGCAGCTCCAAGTCCTCCGCGCTGTAAGTTGGAACGGCATGGGACCGGAACGGCGTTCGCCGTAGCAAGGCGTTTGTCCGCGCAGCTCCGGCATTGGAGAAGACCACGTCCCATCGGGCCAGATAATATGATCCTCACCGTTCTGCCAGCCTCTCCCGGCAACGGAGAGCGTCAGGCAAGGGACCTCCCAGCCCTCCAACGCGCAGGCGGCGGCGCGGTGATGACCGTCCAGCAGAATCGCCATGCTCCCGCCGCCTGGTACCTGCTCCGCGAACACGGGCGGGAGCGTCTCCCCTGCTTGCAGTTTGGCCCGGTAGTAGTCCACCCGCCCTTGGTCCAGCTTGTCCGGCGGCTGAGACGGGTAGAGGTAACAGGCGTCGGAGAAGAGGACGCGGAAATTCACATGGTCGTACAGCTCCGCGGTCGCGTTGTACCAGGTCGTTTCCGGCGGCACGTCCCAGAAAAAGTTCCCTTCTCCATCGGTGGGGAACGCCTTGCCGTAGGACAGCACGAAAAGGCCGTTTTGGAGCAACGCCGTGACGGGCGCGAGGCGGTCCAGAGCGTCTTCCAAACCCCGGTAGGGGGCGTTCATTTGATCGGCCAGCCTCCGCAAATCGGGGTCGTCGGGGGCGCGTCCCCAACCCGCGGCCAACATACTGGCGCAGGTCGGGCACCCGCTGTCGTGGTAAAACGCCAACGGGCGTTCTCCCATCAGCAAAGCGGCGGGGGTCTTCTCGCTGTAGGGAATCTCGGGCGTCCACCACACCCAGCGCAAAACGCCCGCGCCGTGTTCCACCTGAAACAACAGGCAATCAGCTGGAAACAGGCCCTCCGTTTTCCGATGGCGGGCCAAGACACGGACTACGGTTTTGGGTGGGATATCCAAAGGTACACGCCTCCTTAAGGGGCAGGTTGCGTCCAAGTCACGGCTTTTTGTGTTCCTTTTTGGGATTCCGCCGCTCCTCGTCCAACTCATAGGCCCGGATGATCCGCTGGACCAGCGCGTGACGGACGACATCGGATTCCGTCAGGCGGAGTATAGCGATATCGTCCACGCCTTTCAGGACCCGCATCGCCTCCCGCAAGCCGGAGACCTTATCGGCGGGCAGGTCGATCTGAGTGATATCCCCGGTGATGACGATCTTGGAGCCGAACCCCAGCCGGGTGAGGAACATTTTCATCTGTTCGCGGGACGTATTCTGGGCCTCGTCCAGGATGATGAACGAGTCGTCCAAGGTACGGCCCCGCATATAGGCCAGCGGAGCGACTTCGATGTTGCCCCGCTCCAGGTATTTCTGGTAGGTCTCCGGGCCGAGCATCTCGAAGAGCGCGTCGTACAGGGGGCGCAGGTAGGGGTCGACTTTGGATTGCAGGTCGCCGGGCAGGAACCCGAGCCGTTCTCCGGCCTCCACCGCCGGGCGGGTGAGGATGATCCGGTTGACCTCCTTGGCCCGGAACGCGGCGACGGCTGCGGCGACGGCCAGGTAAGTCTTGCCCGTACCGGCGGGGCCGATGCCCAATGTGACGACGTTCTTCTGGATCGCTTCCACGTACTTCTTCTGCCCGATGGTCTTGGCTTTGATGGGCTTGCCCTTGGCGGTGACGCACAGAACATCCCCAGCCAGCTGATGGATTTGGTTTTCCTTGCCCTCCCGGACCAGCTGGATGATGTAGCGCACGTTCTGTTCGTTGATGGTCTCGCCTTTGGCGGCCAGCTGCATCAAGCTCTCGATGGCGCGCACGGCGAACAGGACGCCTTCCGGGTCTTCCCCGGCCACTTTCAGCTGGGAGTCCCGGCTCACGGCGGTGACGCCCAGTTCGTGTTCGATCATACGGATGTTCTCATCGAAGGAGCCAAACACGTTGATGGTCTCCTCCAGACGCTCCAAATTGATGGTCTGTTCTGTCATTGGTGTGTGATCTCTCCTGTTTTTGGATTTTCAAGCCGCAGGCTGTTCCTGCCCGATCTCCTCCCGGCACTCCCCTTGGAGCGTGACCAGGAGCCGTTCGTTTTCCACCCGCGCGCGGAACTGGACGGATTCCGCCTGTCCGTCCTCCCCCAGCAGCTGCTCCAAACGGGCGGAGAGCTGTTCTTCCAGTAAGCTCTGGGCGGCGGACAGGTCCACGTCCGTCAGGCGGGTCTCGTAAGCCCGGCAGGTCTCCCGGCGCAGGGCGATGGGCAGCGCGCTGCCGTCCGGCAGGAACGGTTGCCGCACTGAGGTTATTTTATCATACAATGGCCAGGAAATGCTACTGTTTCCGAAAATTTCGATGCGCCGTCCCAGCAGCTCCAAAGTCCAGGTCGTTTTCTGCTCGCCGGTGTAGTCTTTCACCGCGGCCCGGACCGGGATGGACGCGGTGAGAGTACGCCAAGTCCGCGCCCACACGCGGCCTCGGGCGTGGGTCTGGTAGTACTCCACAGGCACGTCGCTGTATTGGGGCGGTTCGATGGACACCAAGCCGGAGATCAGCGTCTCCCCAGCCAGTACCGTGTCGCCCGCTTGCACGACGGCCTGCCCTTGTTCCGCCTCGACGCGGGTGATGATGCCGTCGGCTTCCGCCACGATGTCGTAATAGCCGGATTCGTCCACCGGCTCAGGCGTCGGGATGGTCTCCCGGACGATGACCTCCAAACGGGTGCCGTGGAGATTGATGCCCACCCAAGCCAGGTCCTCCAACCCCAGCATGACCTCCTGTGCCAGCTGCTGACGGTCCAGAGCGGGGCCGAACACGCCCGGTTTGACGCCCAGCTGACGCAGCTGGCTGAGGATGACGGCAGCCGGGACCCGTTGATTGCCCGTGACTTGGATGGTCAGCACGAAGTGGGACAGCACCGCCACCGCGCACAGCGAAAACGCCAGACCGATCAGAAACAGGTAGCGGCTCCGGAAGCGCAGCAGAAAATCCGGCAGGCCGCGCCGGCCTTCCACTTCCACTTGACACCCGGCTTTCTCCGCCAGACGCCGCAGTTCCGCCAGATCCTTCCGCCGGACCGTCAGCCGGAGGACGTGCGCTTCCGGCCACTCCACACCCCAGAACTCCACGCCCTGTTGCGCGCACAGGTTCATCAGCCGCTCCGGGAACGGACCGCTCACCAGGAGCCGCGCCATCCCGCGCAGGTAATTCATCAGCCGCCGCATGGATTCGGCCTCCTTTCAGGTCAACTGGATCTGGCGGATCTTCCCGGTAATCAGAAGCTCCGCGCCCGTCATGGCCCGCAATTCTAAACCGCTCCCGGCGATCTGGAACAGAAACCCGCCGCCGCTGACGTGGATCTCCTCCTCGCCGTAGGCGAGTATGCCCTTATGGTTCTCGATGCGCAGCTCCCCGTCCCCGATCAGCTCCAGGCGGGGCAGGCCCGCCAGAGAATCCGCCGGTAGATCCAGGAGCTTCGCGGTGCGTTCCAGCAGACTGGGGCGGCGTGGTTTTGGCACTCCCATAAAAAAATCACCTCTCCCCTATTCCTATGTCAGGGAGAGGCGAAACTTTCGGTTTTTTTGGAACCCGTCCGGGGAACTCAAAGCTGGAAATCCTCGTCCCGCAGCCCGGAATCGGCCAGTTGAGCGGGGCGGGGCGGGACCCGCTTGAGCGGGTCGTAACGGAAGCCCCGGCAATGAGAGGCCGCCGCCATCACGCCTTTTTTGGGGCAAAGCACCTCATTCTCGCTCAAGGCCCTGCCGTGGATGCAGTAGACGCAGCGGGGTTCTATATTTTTTTGAAACAGACTCATAGCGTTCCTCTCCTGGTCGAAGCGATTTTGATTCTGCGGAAAACGGGTGGATTTGGTATTATTATACCGCCCTGACAGCCAACCTGCAAGCCCTGTTTTTGAAAAACTAATCGGGACGCGCGATTGTGCGCCGACCGCTCTTCCGGACCACGCACGCGGCCAGCGTCAGGAACGCCAGCCATACCGCCCAAGCCGCTGTGGCGGAGATGGTCAGGGCCCGGTGAAATTCCAGCTGCGCGATGGTCTCCGTCTGCTGGGCCAGGTAGGCGGACACGGGGACATCCAGCGGGAACCATCGGAGCAAAGCGCGGATCAGCAGGGCGGACAGTCCGCCGTGGAGGAGTTTCCCGGTCAGGTAGGTGCCCATAGACAACCCGCTGTCCCCCAGAAAGGCCAGGACCTGACAGTGGACGGAGACCCCCGCCCAGCCTAACATAAAGGCCGCCATAGACAGACGTCCCGGCAACGCCCCGCCGGAGAGGGAGGATACGCCAGAGGACATCTCCAGCAGACCGGCCAGCAATCGTTCCGCCCAGAACCGCGTCAGCCCCAGCGGTCCCAGCAGCGCGGACAGACAGGCCGCAGCGGCGGACATCGTCCCGGAGAGGCTCAGCAGGCGTATCGCGACGGTGAAGAAGAGGATGAAGGCGCAGATGTTCAGCATGGACTGGAGCGACCCGGTGACGGCGTGGGTGAAGGCAGAGGAAAACCGTACCGTTTGAAAGGGCGCGTCCGCGCCGTTCCGCCGCGGTTTTTCCTGCGGCTTGTAGAAGCGGAACAGCACCCCGACCAGCAGCGAGGCGGTCAAATGTCCCAGATACAGCAGCAGTCCCGCCTGACCGCTGCCGAAGATCCCCGTCCCGACCACGCCTAAAATGAAAGCCGGGCCGCAGTTGTTGCAGAAGGCTAACAACCGTTCCGCTTCGGTCCTGGAACACTGCCCGTTCTGGTACAGGCGGATCGCGGTGCGGGCTCCCACCGGGTAGCCGCCCACGATCCCGAGCGCCAACGCGGCGGCGCAGGTGCCGTTGACCCGAAACAGCGGCGCCATCACGGGTTGAAGCAGTCTTCCCAAGTAGCGTGACATCCCCAGTTCTACCACCAGCGAGGACAGCACGAAAAAGGGGAACAGTGAGGGGATGATGACGTTCCCGCATAGTTTCAAACCATCCCGCGCAGCTTCCATCGCCTGCGACGGCCATAAGACCAACGCCAGCGCGGCTAAAAACAGCCCAATGCCTGGCAACACTTCCCGATACTTCCGCTTTTTCATCAGCCTTCCCATTCGATTGCCCCCTCCCGATCAGCTGAAACCTTCCCGTTCTGCAACTATATGCTCCGTTTCGCCGGAATCTGCCTGTCCCTGCAAAAATCTCCCGCCGAAACGCCGTCAGCCCGGCGTGCCTATCTCCTAAAATCGGTGTTCTCCCCCTTCGGGGGAGAACAAAAACCCGCTTTCTTTTAAACCCGGCGTTCTTTGGATTGCGCCGGGAACGAAAAGGGGATATAATAAAGAAAAGAACACGGGCACGCCCGTCAGATAAGGAGGAACCGCTCATGTGGCAACACGAGATCACGCAAACGATCCCTCTGTTGGACTCCGCAGGCAATCTGACCCAGACGGGGTACGCGAAAAAACCGTTCCCCATCTACGACCGGTCGGCGGTCCGGAGCTTCCCGCTTCGGCTGAAGGAATGGGACTACTACCTCGTCACGAACGGACGCTTTGCGCTCGCGCTGACGGTGGCGGACAACAGCTATATGGGTCTGGACTCCATCTCGTTCCTGTGCTTCGAGGGGGAGCCGTGGCAGGTCACGAAAAGCCCCGTCCGTCTGCTGCCGCGAGGCTCCACCGGACTGCCTTCTTCGTCGGCGTCCGGCGTGACGGCCAGCGCGGGGAAAGGTTACGGTCTGACCTTCCTCCACACGCAGAACAAGGAGTCCGGCGCGGTCCGGCAGCTTCTGGTCCAGGTGGACGACTTCCAGGACGGCCAGCCGCTGAGCGGAAGCGTCACTCTCTCCGAGGAACCGGAAGAGTCTATGGTCATCTGCACCCCCTTCGACAAACCGGGACACTTCTACTACAACCAGAAGATCAACTGTATGCGCGCCTCCGGCACGGTGAAGCTGGGCGATCAGAGCTACGTATTCTCGCCGGAAGATTCCTTCGGCGTACTGGATTGGGGCCGGGGCGTCTGGACTTACCGGAGTACTTGGTATTGGGGGTCCGCCTCCGGTTTGATTGGCGGCGTCCCCTTCGGGTTCAACTTAGGCTACGGCTTCGGGAACGCCTCCGCAGCGACGGAAAACATGCTGTTTTACAACGGGAAGGCGCATAAGCTCTCCCACATCAAGTTCCACATCCCCGGCAAGCCGGGACGGGAAGATTGGCTGTCTCCCTGGCGCGTGACCAGCGACGACGGAAGGTTGGAATTGGACTTCCAGCCCGTGCTGGACCGGGCGTCCTGCACGGACCTGAAACTGCTCAAATCCGATCAGCATCAGGTCTTCGGCCGCTTCACCGGCACGGCGACGCTGGACGACGGCACCGCGCTCCCGATCCGGGATCTCTTCGGCTTCGCGGAGAAGGTCTCCAGCAAATGGTAGGCCAACTTCGTCAAGTGGACACGGACCGCGGCCCGGTGACTTACACGCTGGAACGTAAGCCGGTCAAGAACTTGAACCTCCGGGTGACGGCCAGCGGAGAGGTGCGGCTGTCGATCCCAAAACACTGCTCCGTCCGTCAAGCGGACCGGCTGATTCAGGAGCGGTGCGCGTGGATCTCCGCCGCACAGGAAAAATTACGCGCCGCCGTCCCGCTGCCGCCGCCGCCGGACCCGGCGGTCTGCCGGGCGTTGCTGGAAGAGGCGGTCGCGCGGGTCTACCCGTCCGTCCAACCCTTAGGCGTGGCCATGCCCGTCCTGAAAGTACGCGCTATGCGCAGTCAATGGGGCAACTGCCACTGGCGGCAAGGGTATATCACCTTGAATACCGCCCTGGCGCGCTGTCCGGAGCCGCTGCGGGACTATGTAGCCCTTCACGAACTGGTCCACTTTCTCCACCACGACCACGGCCCCGGTTTTCAAGCCCAGATGACCGCGCTCATGCCGGACTGGCAGACCCGCCGCCGTCAGCTGCGCGGGTCCTGAACCGAGACGTTCCTTTCTTACACGCGGCTGGCGCAAAAAAACGCCGCGGCGGCTCCTTTCCCGGAGAGCCGCGGCGGCGGTCGTTTTTATGTCAACCGATGACGGGACCTACAGGTCTCTCACCGGTCACTGCATATCTCCTCTTCCCGGCTATGTTCATTCTCCCGGTTGAAGATCAAGTCGTCCACATCCACATCCGCCCGCACGCGCGTCCAGATGCTGTTGGTCTCTTTTTTGAACATTGTCATGTGATGTCGCTCCTTTCGGCATAAAATGTGAGTCTACGGGGAAAAATGGGTATAAAAATACCACCGTCCGCGCTGCAAACGATGGAGGGGAGGATTGTGTTCCGAACGCATGGGCCGCATTGCGGCCTCTATTCACGCACAGTCTGCTCCAATCGCCTGCAGGCCAAAGCTCCGCCCTGAGTCATGTAACGCAGTACCCGCATCCTGTGCCACCTCTTTCCTCAAGCAGTTTCAATACAGAAAAGTTTTTCCCTTCTGACAGGATTATTGTAACCCATTTTCGCCGGGATGTCAAGTGTGATTTTACAGGATTTCCGGCAAAAAGAGCGAAATGGTGTAACCTGTTGACGCAGGATTTGTTTCCGCCCCGAACGGGCCGCGGACAGCGTATGCTGTCCGCGGTCTGCGGGCGTCGTTCAGCTGGGCTGCTGGTTGGAGAACTTGGTATAGGTCTGGCTGATCTGGCTTTGAGGGGCCTGTTCCACCTGATACCAGCCTTTGGCCTGGGCCAGCTTGAACAGATCGGTCTGCGTCACGTGGCTCTGGCGGAAGATCCGCAGGTAGTCGTCCCGCAAAGGCACGCTGACGCACTCCGACGCGAAGATGTCGTAGTTGGCGGACATTTTTTTCTCGCTGCAAATGAAGTCGGTCATCCGTTCCTGATCGTTCATGCTGTCCCTCCTCAGTTCAGGTGGCCCAGAAGGGTCCTGTAGTTTTGCATGTGCTGATCGGCGCAGGCTTGGAATTTGCTTTTCAGCTCCTGGTCCTGGCTCTGCTGGACGGCGGCCTGGTACTTGCAGCACAGGACCCGCTCAAAGTTCAGCTGGTCCGTCAGACCGGCCAGTTCCTTGGTCGTCAGATTGGGCATAGCAGCTCCTCCTTTGTCCGGGGGGATGTGGCTCCCCCTCCGCCGGGTAGTCTGTCCCTGCCGCCGGGCTTTTATGCGGCGGTTCCGGCCGGCCCTCGCCGTCGAAACGCCAGACCAAATGAGGACGTCCTTCCAGGCACTCCAGCCGCGCCAGACAGAACAGGGTGTTCAACGCAACCGGGCGTTCCGGCCGGAACGGCGCGGCCAAGCAGAACCCATCGGATTCCTTCCGGCACAGCATGGGGTCCTTCAGCAAACTCTGCAAAAGAGGGTCCTTCGTCAAGCGTTCCGGGCGTTTCTCACAGTACCAGCGTTCCGAACGGGAGAAGACAAACGTCAGCACCGCCTCCGCGCCGGTGGGCGGCCAGCAGCCTTTCCGTTCCAGCTCCGCCGCCGGGAGAACCCGCCGTAAACACAGACGTCCGTTTTCCGGCGCGAAGGTGCCGAGCAGCATCCGCCGCCCCGCCTCTCCGGTGATCCAAGCCTTGTACAGCCCCCGCCCGTCCTCCGGACGCACCGCCTCCAATCGCACCCGCGGACCTTCCCGCTCCCAGGTCAGCGTCCCGCCGCCCCGCATCTCGAACCGCTGCCCCATCCGGTACGCCCCCTTTTCCCCGTCTCCCGCCATTCTATGCGCGAAAACGGAAAAGTTTCCTGCAACCTCCGCCCGGAGAATCGCAAAAGAAAAAAAGATTTGCCAGAAAAGGCTTGCTTTGCGGGACAAGATATACTAGAATAGGAACAAGCGGCTATACGGCGGCCCGCTCCCGTCCCCTTTCGGACCGCCATTGGAAGCCCGTTCCCCGCTTGGGACGCGGACTCTTCAACAAAACCTAAACTGCCTCATCAAAAAGGCTACGGAGGTCGATCACCATGAGCAAGAGAAAAGTACAGTTCACGGAAACGGTGCTGCGCGACGCGAACCAGTCGCTGATTGCAACCCGTCTCCCCTACAGCAAGTTCGAGCCGATCCTGGAGACAATGGACAAGGCCGGTTACTACTCCGCCGAGGTCTGGGGCGGCGCTACCTTCGACGTCTGCCTGCGCTACCTCCAGGAGGACCCCTGGGAACGGCTGCGGAAAATCCGCGCCAAAATGCCCAACACCAAACTCCAAATGCTCCTGCGCGGCCAGAATATCCTGGGCTACAAGCACTACCCCGACGACGTCGTGCGGAAGTTCGTGGAGTACTCCATCAAAAACGGCATCGACATCATCCGCATCTTCGACGCCCTGAACGACGTGCGTAACCTGAAAGTCGCCATCGAAGAGACCGTTAAACGCGGCGGCCACGCCTCCGGCACCATCTGCTTCACCACCAGCCCCGTCCACACCCTCAAAAAGAACGTCCAGATGGTCCGGGAACTCAAGCAAATGGGCGTCGGCTCCATCTGCATCAAGGATATGGCCGGTATCATGGGTCCCAGAGAGTCCGCCGACCTGTGCAAAGCCATCAAAGACGCCGTGCCGGAACTGCCTCTGGTCATCCACACCCACTGCACCACCGGCTTGGCCTTCATGACCTGCCTGAAAGGCGTGGAAGCCGGCGCCGATATCATCGACACCGCGATCTCCCCCATGTCCGGCGGCACCGCTCAGCCCGCTACCGAGACCTTGGCCTACGCCCTGCGCTCCCTGGGCTTCCAGATCAGCCTGGACGATAAGGTCCTTATCAAAATCGCCGACTTCTTCAAGGGCGTCCGGGCCGACTTCATCAAAGACGGCACCCTGGACCCCATCTCTATGGCCACCGATACCCAGTGCCTGAATTACCAGATCCCCGGCGGTATGCTCTCCAACCTGATCTCCCAGCTGAAAATGATGAACGCCATCGACCGCTTGGACGAGGCCCTCGCCGAAACCCCCAGAGTCCGCGCCGATATGGGCTACCCGCCCCTGGTCACGCCCACCAGTCAGATGGTCGGCTCCCAGGCCGTGCAGAACGTCCTGGCCGGAGAACGCTACAAGGTCGTCGGCAAGGAGATCAAAGCCTACTGCCGCGGCGAGTATGGCCGTACCCCCGCCCCCATCGCCCCCGAAATCCAGAAAAAAATCCTGGGCGATACCCCCGTCGTGAAAGGCCGCTTCGCCGATTCCCTGGAACCCGCCTTCGAAAAGGCCAAGGCCGAGTTGGGTTCGACCGCCCGCTGCGACGAGGACGTGCTGAGCTATATCGCCTTCCCCCAGGTGGCTATGGCCTTCTTCAAGGACCGTGAGGCCGGATTCCCCAAGAAGGAC
>CANDKT010000007.1 GCA_947385365.1 uncultured Bacillota bacterium
CTACCGCTCCAAAACAGGACGGGAAATCCGCGCGCAAGCTGTCTCCGCCCACAACAGCTACGACAGCGTCACACTCTCCGCACCCAGTGAGGACAGCCGGTTCCACATGAGCCTGGTCAGCCGTCTGTCCCACGAGGTGCGTACCGCTACCACCACCGGCGATATCCAAACCCTCCGGCAACAGGTCGCCTCCGGGCAGTACGCCCCGGACCCTATGGCGATTGCCGCGCGGATGATGTTCCTGAGCGAGGGAGGCTGACGCGATGGAAATGGATCAAACCCTCTGCCGCTCTTATCTGACGCTCCTCCGCGACCTGAACAAATGCCTGGAACAGCTCAGCCAGCTGGCGCAGGACAAGACCGACGCCGTGCGGCAAAACGATCTGCTCCGACTGGACGAGATCATGAAACAGGAACAGGCTATGACCCTGAACCTGCGCGGTTTGGAACAAAAACGCCTGCGGCTGACTGCCCAGCTCGGATTGGACGGCGTGCCGCTCACCGGTCTGCCCGCCCGTTTCCCAGCCGCCCTGCGCCCCCAGGCCAGTCAGGACGCGGAGCGGTTATACCAGTCCTACCAGCTCTACCGCAGCTGCGCCGAGGTCGCCCGGAACACCTTGGAATGCAACCTGCACGAGATCGAAAAGATCATCGCCGCCTCCGGCATCGACCCCGCCCAGGCCGGAGCCGGTTACACCGCCCCCGGCGCGGAACCGCCGAAGAATATGAAAACAGACTTCCGCGCTTGAGCGCGGGCATCGTTAAGGAGTTTTTTCTATGGGTACAGTCGGTACATTTGAAACCTTCACCACCGCCCGGCTCGGTATCTACGCCGCTCAAAAAGGCTTGAGCGTGACGGGCAACAATATCTCCAATATCAACACGATAGGCTACACCCGCCAGCGCGTGGATCAGGTGAGCCTGAAAACCGGCGCGAACGACCGTTACCGCTCCGAGTACGATAACCATGTCGGCAACGGCGTCCTCGTGACCGGAATCTCCCAGATCCGCGACCCGTATCTGGATATCCGCTACCGCACGGAACGTTCCGACGTGGGCTACACCGACACGAAACTCAACGGCTTGAATTACATCTCCGCTATCCTGGAGGAGGTCGCCAAAGGCGAAAACGACGGCGACGGCCTGCTCTACGCCCAGCTGCAAAAAATGGCGGAGTCCCTGCGCAGCCTGAGCGCCAGCGCAGGCGATAAAACCAACGATACCTTGTTGCAAGGCGCGGCGGAATCCCTGGCCATGCTGTTCAACCAGTACGCCGGGAAACTGGAATCCCTGCGTCAGACCACTATGGACAGCTTTCAGGAGAGCCTGGACGCCGTCAACGGCATCCTGACCAATATCCGTAACCTCAACGACGCCATCCGGAAGAGCGATATCCACGGCGACGGCGCGTTGGAAATGCGGGACGAACGGAACCGCCAGATCGACGCGCTGTCAGAATACATGAAGATCGACGTCGTGTACAGCATGGAGGACATCGGCGGCGGAACCCAAGTGGAAAAGCTGACCATCCGCCTGGGCAACGCCAACCCGGACAAACAGGTCACTTCCGACAGCGCGGTCCTGGTGGACGGCATCTTCGCCGCCCATCTGGAAATGCCTGATAAGATCCCTGAAATCAACCCGCAGTACGACCCCGCCAGTACCGACGCGGTCAATCAGTTCCGCTACCTGGTCACGGACCCCGATACCGGCGCGGTCCGCGGCACCGACGACCCCGAAGAGGCTAATCAGGTCTCCAACGTCAACTTCAACCTGACCGTCGGCAAGCTGCTGGACGACAAAGGCCGGGAGTGGAAGGACAGCACGGTCACGTGGACTCCTGTCACCCCCGACGTCCCCGGTACGCGGGCGATCTATACGGTCCCCATCACCACGAACGGCTGGGCGAACGGGGACGTGATTGACATCGGCGACGGACTCCGGTTCCAAGTCGCCGCCTCCGGCGGCCACCTCACGGAGGAGGAGGCGAACGACCCGGTGAAACTGGCCGAGGTGATCGCCGCCCGCCTGAACCGCTACGACCGCGGCTACGCCGTGACCGCCGAGGACGGTTCCTTGGTCTTCACCGCCCGGAAAGCGGGCGCGGTCGGGCCGACCGATAAGGCTACCTTAAAGAACCAAGGGCCTGACGCGGAACCGGCTCTGCCGAAAAGCGTGTCCACTGGTGGAGCCAGCCAAACCGCCGCGATTATCTTCGGCTCCCTTCTGGAGAACGCCCCAGGCACGGACGCCGTGTTACCTGCGCTGCCTCCCGATCAGCCGATTGTGTCCGCAGACGGCCGTTTCTCCACCTACTCCACCTACGCGGAAAAGGATGGGGAGTGGTTCCGGGTGGAGACCACTGTTCAGCACACCCTTCCGGTGAATCTGGACGACAACGACCTCTACGGTTCCCTGCAAGCCACCCGCGAACTGCTCACGGAATCCGGCGAGTTCTCCAGCAGCGGCACCATCAACGGCGTGGACGAGAGCGCAGCCATCAAACGAGGCATCCCCTTCTACCAGAAGGCTCTGGACCTCTTGGCGAACCAGTTCGCCACCCGCTACAACGAGCTGAACTCCGGCTACCTGGTGGATCAGAACGGCCACTACATCCGGGACACCGGCCGGGTCAACAGCAAGGGAGAGACCGTGTACGAAACCATCGCGGACCCCGGGACGCAAGTGACCTACTACGTGAACGAGGCGGGCGAGTACCAGGGCCTCACCGATCCAACCGGCACGCTGCGGGCCATCACCTCCACGCTGAGCAACAACATGAACGCGAACGAGAAGAAAGCGTTCCAGGAATCGCTGGCCGCCCGCGGCTACGACTCCATCGACGCGTACCTCACCGCCGTAGGCGGTATCAAAGTGGGCGGCAACCTGTTCAGCAACCAGGGCGACAGCAACGACGCCACCGGGATTACCGCGTCCAATATCTCCGTCGCGTTGGACTGGTCCGAGGGCAAAACCCATGTAGTCACCTCCTACGTCAAGCTGTTCAATGGCGACGTGCCAAACACCACGCAGAATGAGAACGTGGACCATATGATTAGTATGCTGGACAAAGCGTTGGTGTACAACCCGCAGGACATCGAACCCAACGCCGCCAGTGAATACCTGTTCAACGGCTCCTTTAACGACATGCTCAGTAAAGTCTGGTCCACCCTGGGCAACGACCAACGCATTACCAGCGTCGTGCTGGATAACCACTACACTTACATGACCGAAGTCGACACAAACCGGGACTCCGTCTCCGGCGTGGACCTGAACGACGAGGCTATGAATATGATGCAGTACCAGAAGGCTTACTCCGCCGCCTGCCGTCTGATGACCACCATCGACGAGGCGTTGGACCGGCTCATCAACAACACCGGCGTCGTCGGACGCTGATAGACAGGAGGTTTTCCCTTTATGATCCGTTCTACCACCGGCGGCGTACTGCGCGGTTATCGCGCCAATCTGATGAAGTCCTTCATCAGCCTGAACAAAGCCCGTACCACCGCCCTGACCCAGCGAAACTTCAACTCCTTCGCCGAGGACCCCGTCGCCGCCGCCAAATCGTTCCAACTGCGCAAGGCCCGCATGAGCGTCGAGAGCCAGCACGCGATTTGCGACGATACCTACCGCAAGTATCAGACCGGTTGGACCGCGCTGGACGGCGTGAGCAAGCTGATCGACACGGAAAACGGCACGCAAATCAACAACTTGAAGAACATTACCCACAGAGCCCTCAACGACCCCACCGGCGACGCGCGGAGTACGCTCAGCACGGCGATCTCCCAGATTTCGGAAGCTATCGTCCAGAACATGAACCAGAAGTACGGCGAAAACTTCGTTTTCGCCGGCGCGGACGGGCAGAACGTCCCCTTTGAGATCGTGGACAACAAGCTCTATTACCGCGGCGTGCCGGTGGACGCGGCGGTCCCTGACGTGGTAGCCGACCCGTCCAGCGCGGACGGCGCGCCTTTGGCGTTTGACTTCGCCACTGGAACGGTCAGCGCGACCGGCGACACCTACCTCAAAACCGGCACGTCCGCTCTAATCAGCCAGGCTGAGTTCGATCAGATCACCGCCAACGACCCAACGGCAACACAGCCGCAGGTCTTGATGCAGAGCGACGGGACCACGATCCAGCGGTTCAACGAAAAGGGCGAGCCGGACCCCAATGGCGAATACTACCTCAACCTGGAAAAAGCCGAGACCGTCAGCAAAACAGATTATGAGACCGCGCAGTCCGACGTGGAAAAGTTGGAGTACCTGGCCGGAGAGCGGTATTACGTAGACATCGGCTTGGGCTTCCAGGAGAACGAGCGCAGTCAGCTGATCCCGTCCAGCGGCTTCGACGCCGCGCTGAACGGCATCCACTTCATCGGCTACGGTCTGGACGAGGACGGCGACCCGAAGAATATCTACTCCCTGGCCCAGCGAATGAAAGAGATCGCCGCCCGAGTGGGTGACGGCGACTGGTCCGACGCCGATTACGAGGAATTTCACCGTCTGGTTGGCAAATTGGAGGACGCCTCCGATGAGTTCAAGACCCAGTACACCGATATGTCCGCGGCGACCGAGAAGCTGAAAAATAACGTGGAGCTTCTGGAAGACAACTACTACACCCTGGTGGAACAGACCTCTGATCTGGAGGACGTCAATATGGTGGAGTCCATCACGACCTTCATCTGGGCGCAGTACTGCTACAACGCGGCCCTGAAAGTGGGCAACAGCGTGCTGTCCCAGAGCCTGATGGATTACCTGAACTGAGAATAATCTGCTTCCTCCCTCACCGCGGGGAGGAGGCTTAAAATAGCGGGCCGATGAAAATCGGCCCACAAAGTATGCTGTGAAAAAGAAAGGAGCGAAATATGAGATATGTATCCCCTGATTGAAATCAAAACCGTCCCGATTGAGATCGAAATGAAAGTCACCCACGCCAAAATGGAGTACAGCCGCGGGACCGCTGACTTGGAGATCTCCCGAGGAGACGGCGGCCTGAGTATCAAAAGCCGCCCGATCCGGCTGAATATCGACACGTTTGAAGCGCGGAACTCCATCACCCCCACCGCGGTCCGTTCGGTGGAGCAGTACGCGCAGCAGGGCCAGCAGGCGTCCTACGCCGCGACCGCGACCTACGCCCAGCAGGGACAGCTGTTATTGGAGGCCAAGATTGGACAGGATATGATCGGTCAATTTGCTGCTGACGCTCAAATGCAGAACTATAAACCCAACGTGGGCATTGAATTTCTCCCCACCACCGGACCCGAGATCACCTGGGACCCGGGCGAAATGCACATCCGCTACGAGATGGATAAGCTGAACTTCGACTGGCGCGTGAACCAGCCTCAGTTCGAGTTCACCCCCGGCGACATCGAGCTTTCCGTCACCCAACAGCCCGACGTCATCATCAAGTACATCGGCGGTCCGCTCTACGTCCCCCCCTCCGCCGCCCCCAACTATGAGCCGGTAGACGTGGAGGCTTGATCGGAGGCATTTTTGTGAAACTCCAGACCAAATATTTCGGCCAGATCGACTACGAACGGGAGGAATTGCTCACCTTCCCGCTGGGGCTGTTCGGCTTCGAGGAGGAAAAGGAATTTCTGCTGCTCCCCTTCGAGGGCAGCGCCGGGACCCTGCTCTGCTTCCAGAGCGTTCGGACCCCCGCTTTGGCCTTCGTGGCTATGGACCCCTTCGCTCTGCACCCGGACTACTCCCCGGAGCTTCAGCCGCAGGAGTTGGACTTTCTGAAGGTGCGGGAAAATCAGGATCTGGGCTTCTACGTGCTGTGCGTGGTGAAAAAACCGGTGTCCGACAGCACCGTCAACCTGAAATGCCCCATCGCGATCAACCCGGAAACACGGGTGGCCAGACAGGTCATCCTGGAAACGGACCGCTACGAAATGCGCCATCCTCTGGCCGAGTTCGGCCCGAAGGAGGGTTGAGCTGTGCTGATCCTGCAACGCCGGGCCGGTGAGTCGCTGGTGATCGGCGGGAATATCACGGTCTCCGTGGTCTCCGTGGACGGGACCCGAGTCCGTCTGGCCATCTCCGCCCCGGAGGACGTCTCCATCCTGCGCAGCGAACTTATCATCGCCGCCAACGCTAACCAGGACTCCGCCCGTGAGGAGACCGCGCCTGCGGAGCTTTTGGATCTGCTGGGCGGCGTGCTGAACCACCGGCGTCCGGAGGCTCCCGTCTCCCCCGAGCCGGCAACCGATAGAAAGGAGGACTGACTTATGATGGAATCTATCGCCAGTATGGCTATGGGCATGAGCGCCGCGTCCTTTGCGACCGACTACTCTTTGGCGATCACCAAGAAGATGATGGACACACAGGAGTTGGCGGGTCAGGAGCTGCTCAATATGCTGCCCGCCGCGCCTGCCAAGGGCCAATATATCGACGTCTACGCGTGAAGCAGGTTCAAAAAACGGGATGCACGGTGAGTGCATCCCGTTTTTTTGCAGTTCAGCGTTCCACTAGAGTGGCTGTGCCGGTATCCATGTCCAAGTTGTAGAGGTACTGGCCGTCCACGCTCATCATAAAGATGCCCGCGAACTCGTTGGAGCCGAGCGAATTGCTCTCGTACACGTTCAGCTGGAAGCACATATGGCCGTCTACCATACGGGTGCCGTCCATAGGAATGATCTGGTAGTCCTCCATAGAGTCGCCCTCCAACCCCAGCTTCTCAGGGGGCAGGCTGTACAGGTAATCCATTGAAGAGGTGCTGGTCATCGTGCTGCCGCCTCTGTGGGGCCGGTTTGTATCATCCTGCGGCTGGTTGGGCATGGTGATCTTGCCCCAGACCTCGTCTGCCGTCACCACGCACCGGCCCTCCGACCAAGTGATCCGGACGGAGAGCATTTGATCGTCTGGTTCCTCCTCCTGGGAAGCGTCCGGCTGACTTTGAGACGCGGACGAAGAGGCGCTGTCGTCCTCCGTTTGGGACCCGTCTTCTTTGGGTTCCTCCTCGGGCTGTTCGGGCGTGATGACCTTGACCATGTAGATCGTGCCCTCCGGGGTGTCGAACTCCGGGGGAGCCTGACGCATGAGATCGTCGTTCACCACCAGGTAGCCCTGATCGCGGGACGCCAGCTCCACCACGTAAGCGTGTGCGGCTTCCGCGGCGTTTTTCAGGCCGTCGTAGGTGTAGGTGATGGTCTTGGCCTTCGTAGCCAGGATTGGGCTCTCGCTCTCCTCCTCTCCGGGGGTGAACGCCAGGATCGACTGGTTGCCCACCTGATACGCGGCGGGCAATTCGGGCAGTTTCGGCTTTTTCTCGCCCTCTTCCTTGGGCTTCAGCAGGAAAAAGGCCGCGCCAGCTACCGCTGCCACGGCCAGCAGCAGGACGATCAGCTTCATAGGACTCTTCTTTTTATTAGGGTCCTTCGGTTTCTTTTCCTTTTTCTCCTTTTTCGCCTTTGGCTTCTTTTCTTTCTTCTCCTTAGGCGGCTTTTCTTTCTTGCTTCTGAACACTTCTGAACACCTCTCGCGGTTTTAAATCTCAGAAATCACGACGCTGTCCCGGTTTTTCAGCTCATACTGGAAACTCTGCTCCACGCCGTTGACCTGGAGCCGCACCGGGCGGCTCAGGTTCTCGAAGTCGATACCGGAGTACTGGAGCAGGTCCATCAGGTAGTACGGCATATCGTTTTCTTTGGCGGGGAAGAACAGCGGGCTGCCGTTCAGCTCCACGTGCAGGCCCCGAGGCGGGGCGGGTTGGACCGGCTTCGGCGGTGCGGAGACGGGCGGCGCGGCGGGCGCGGGCGTAGAAACAGGCGGCGCGGCGGGTCGGACCGGTTCCGTCACGCGGGGCGGCGGACTTGTACGGGGGGCGGCGGGCATGGTCAGGATCACGTCGCCCTGTTGAAGGACCGTGTCCATTGGCACTTCGGCGTTGTTGACCAACGCGTGGCCGCGGAATGTGGGGCCGAGCAATTCCCCCAGCGTTCGGGCGGCGGACGCGCCGTGGCGGGCGGGGATGAATTGGATATGATCTCCGGCGTGGACGATGGTGGACAGCACGGCGTCTTCCTCATTGACCCGCAGGACGGCGGGGACGGCGGCTTCGCCCCGTAGGACGACGTGCTTGCCGTCGATGGTGAGTTTCAGGTTTCGGCCGGTCTTGCCCAGCATATCGCTGTAGTTGTAGCCGTTCATCAGGAGGATGTCCTGAAGGGTCAGCACGCCGTTGCGGAACAGTTTTGCGGGCTGGCCGTTGAGCATGACCACGTAGCTGTCGTTCAGCAGCCCCAGCCCGGCGGAGACGACGATGCCGAGGGGGGTGGTATATTCGGGGTTTTCCAGAGGGATGCCGTCGGAGAACACGCTCATGGCGAAGTTATTGCCTGCGATGGCCACGCGGCGTTCATCCATTTTCAGCTCCTGCGCTACGCGCTCCCGGAGCCCGGCCAATTTACTGCCGCCGCCTGCCAGGAACAGCGCGGACGGCGGACCGCCGTTGACCTCAGAGACCTGCTGGGCGATGGCGCGGGCCAAGCGGTCCATTGGTTCTTGGATCACCGCGGTCACATCGGCGGCGGCGGTCTGTTCTTCCAGACCTAGGATGTTGCGGTAACGGATCTGGTCCTCCTCGCCCAGGGCGCGTTTGATCTGCTCAGCCGTTTTGAAGTCGACCAGGTAGGCGCGCATAATAGCCTCGGAGATCTCGTCTCCGGCCACGGTCGCCATCGTGTAGCCCACCACGCTGCCGTCCCGGCACAGGGCGATATCGGTGGTACCCGCGCCGATGTCCACCAAGGCTAAGTTGAGCAGGCGCAGTTCCGCAGGGATTGCGGCGTTCATTGCGGCGATCGGTTCCAAGGTCAGGCTGGCGACCTGAAGTCCGGCGGCGCGCATAGCGGCGTACAGGCTCTCCACCACCTCGCCGGGCAGGAAGGTCGCCACGACGTCGGCCTCGACTTTTTTGCCGCTGTGGAATTGGAGGTTGGACAGGGGGTAGTGATCCAGCCGGTACTGGGCCACGGTGTAGCCCACCAGGAACATCTGGCGGCGAGCTTCCTCGTCGCTTTGCAGCGCGGCTTCCGCGGCGGAGACCGCGCCGGCTTCCAAGCGGCTGATCTGTTCGGCGTCGATGGTCTCTTCCTCGGGCAGTTCCAGTTCGAACGTACCGCTCTGGGTCCGGAGGGCGCGGCCTGCGGCGGCGACGCACACGCGTTCCAGCCGGACGTTCAGGCGGTTTTCCAGGCGTCCGGTCACGGTCCGGGCGAGGGCCGCGACCTGTTGGATATCGTCGATCTGGCCGTCCAGCATAGCGCGTTTGCCATGTTCGGCCAGTTCGATATCCAGAACTTTCATCCGTCCGTCCACGGCCCGGGCGACCACGCCGACGACGCTGCGGGTGCCGATATCCAGCGCAAAGATCAGGTTTTTATCCTGGGATTTCAATTCCGCCATCACATATTTCCTTTCGGTTCAGGATTTCAGGGTTCCGGGCTGGGTAGGAAAAGGCAAAGCTGCCAGGGGGTGGATTTCCGCCACCCCCTGGCAGCCCGGATTCATTTTAATACTTGCTGAACACGCTGGCGGCGCTGCTGGGGGTATCGTCCGGGTAGTCCGGATAGGATTCCGCGGGTTCTGCGGGGCCGGACTGGTAACGCGGGGGTTCCGGGCGGAAGGAGGCTCCGGCGTCGCGGAGCTTGAAGTGGCTGAGCAGTTCTTTCATGAGGGTGGCCTGACTGGACAGCTCCTCGCTGGCGGCGGCGGACTCCTCGCTGGTCGCGGAGTTGGTCTGGACGACGCTGGAGATCTGGTCGATGCCCTCCGTGACTTGGGCGATTGCTTCGGCTTCTTCTTTGGTACTCTTGGTGATGACTTCGACGGAGGTCATAGCCTGACCGGAGAGTTCCACCGTCTTGTCCAGGGAGTCGGAGACGTTTTTGGCGATCTCGCTGCCCTCGCGCACCAGGCCGATGGAGTGTTCGATCAGGCCCTTAGTCGCCTTAGCGGCCTCGTCGGACTTGGTCGCCAAGTTGCGCACCTCGTCGGCGACGACGGCGAAGCCTTTTCCTGCGCTGCCCGCGCGGGCGGCTTCCACGGCGGCGTTCAGGGCCAGGATATTGGTCTGGAAGGCGATATTTTCGATGGTCGCGATGATCTTGCCGATCTCCTCGGAGGAGACGGTGATCTTCTCCATTGCCTGCATCATGTCCTGCATATACCGTGCGCTCATTTCCACCTGACCGCCTGCGGCCTGCATCTGCTGCATGGCTTCCTCACTGCTCTGGGCGTTCTTGCGGGAGTTGTTGGAGATGTCGGAGATGGTAGCGGACAGTTCTTCCACAGCGCTGGCCTGTTGGGTAGCGCCCTGCGCCAAGGACTGCGCGGCGGTAGACACCTGGTCGGCGCCAGCGGACACCTGTTCCGCGCTCTGATCGATCTGGCTCAAGGCATCGCTCAAGCTGTGATTAATCATGTGGATAGACTTCAGCACGCTGCTGAGGGCGCCGACATACATTTTTTCGTCTTTGGTACGAACGTTGAAGTTGCCCCCGCCCATTTCCTCCAGCAGGCGGCACTCGTCGCTGATGACCTCGCTGAGGACCTCCTGACTGGTGCGCAAAGCCTCGCACATTTCGCCCAATTCGCTGTTGCTCTGGTAATTCACGGGAACATCCAGTTTGCCCTGGCTGTAGCCATTCAAAGCCACGCGGACTTCTTCCACAGGGATCACAATGCTCTTGATGATAATCAGGGCAATACGGATCACCACGAGGGTCGCGATAACCATAGAGACGATAATCGCCACAATTGCGATATTCGAGATAATATTCTGGCGGTTGATGATGTTATCCTGTTCGGTTTGGAGCTGATTGGCCAAATTATCCCCGGCGGTTGCGGCGGCGACCAGTTTGGGGGAGCAAGTGCTGATGATGAGGTTGACGGCCTGTTCCCGATTGGTCCGGGCGACCTGACCGATGTTGGTCGCTTCCGTTTCCCATTCTTTGACCTGGGAGGTAAAGCTATTCAGCAAGGTTTTGTCGTCCAGGGGGTAGAGGTCGTTCAGTTCAGTCAAGTGGCCGTCCAGCTCTTTGATTTTGCTGTTGGCGCTGTCGATGCCGGACATATCGCCGGAGAGTACGGCGTCTCTCAGGCTGCGGGCGGCGATATTGTAATTGATCCGGCATTCGGAGACCAACTCGTTTGCGCCCACGTAGCTTTTGATGATGCTGGAGTAAGCGCTTTTCTGCATGTTCATGATGATGAGAGACGCGATGATGATGATGACGGAAACGACGATGGTGACGCCGTAACCCAGGATCAGGCTTTTTCTGACCTTCATGTTTTTAATCATGAATAGTTCCTCCTCTAAAACTTACTGTCTGGCGGTAATTTTATATGGAATCGGTTCGGTAGATGAGGAAGGTGTCTTCTTTTCTCCCCAGTACATCCCCGTATTTTCCTTTTTTCACATCGCCCAGGAGTCTGCCTTCGCTCAGGGTAATGACGCGCCGGCGCATGATATTGACGTACTGACTGGCGTGGGTAGCCATGATAACGGTCGTACCTCTTCGGTTGATGTCGCCCAGCAGGTGAAGGATATCCCAGATACTGTCCTCGTCCAAGTTCGCGGTGATCTCGTCCAGGATCAGCACGGGGGGGCTGCCGATCATCGCCCGGGCGAGTTCCACGCGGCGGCACTCGCCGATGGAGAGTTCCACGGGGTATTTTTTTTCCACGCCGCGCATTCCCACCAGCGCGAGGACTTTTTTAATCCGAGCCTCGGTCATTTGGCTGGGTTCTTTGGTGAGGACGATTTTGGCGGCCAGGGCCAAGTTTTCCTCAATGGTGCGTTTTCGGATCAGGGTAGGCTCCTGACAGACCTTGCCGAAGATGGTAGCCGCGCGGTTACGGCTGAGCTTGAGCAGCCAGGCCAAGTCTTTCTGATCCACGTAGACTTTCCCCCGACTGGGCCGTGTCTGCCCGCTGATGAGGTTGAGGAGCGTACTTTTCCCCGCGCCGCTTTTCCCGGTGACGAAGACGAACTCGCCCTGTTGGATACTCAGGCTGATCTGTTCCACACCGGTCTCCATACTCTGGCGAAAGAGTCTGGGGGAGCGATATAATTTTGTGACGTGATCTAATTCAATATTTGGCATACGCTTCTCCTGAATCTCGCAAATTGAGCCAAACGGATCTTTCCATTGAAAACGTCCGGGATTCTGTTATAATAGTGCCAATGGACGGGGCTGAGGCAGCTCTGGAGGTGGCTTCATTGAAAAAGGGGAACGGCGGAAGAAAAAGGGTGCGGGTCATTTTTCTGGTGATACTGTTAGGGGTACTGTGCATAGGGGGGGCGGAATTAGCGGCGTGTCGTTATTTTGCGCCGTCGCTCTACGAGCAGCTCACGGGGCCGGTGCGTCAAGCGGCGGGGAGAGTGGCGGAGCTGTGCTGGGATGGTTTCGAGCGTGCCGGGACGTTCTGCCGGGAGACCGCGGACGCGCTGAGCGGTCAGGCCACGCGATTCTGGGCGGAGCTGACCGCGCCGAAGCCGCAGGAGGAGCCGGAGGACTTGGAAGAGCCGGACAGCCAGCTGGCCAGCGAACCGGAGTCCAACGACGAGGTAATCATTTCGGACCCGTCCATCACGGAGCTGGTGGAAGTGGATGGCCGGGCGATACTCAACGGGGGGTCGATAGACGTCGTGTACTTCTGCCAGAGCGACGAGACCTGGGCGGACCAGCCTTATGGGAGCGATCACATAGGGGGGTATGGGTGCGGGCCTACGGCGATGGCGATGGTGGCAGCCAGTCTGGCGGGGGTCGAGACGGACCCGGCGGAGATGGCGAACTGGGCGGTGAAGCACGGCTACTGGGCGCGGCGCAGTGGGTCGCATCACTCCATCGTGCTGGGCGCGGCGCAGGCGTTCGGACTGGAGGGGGAGAGTTTCCCGTCCCGTGATCCGGAGGATCTCATGGCGGCGCTGTTGGATGGGAAGATTCTGGTTGCGCTGATGGGGCCGGGGCATTTCACGCGGCGGGGGCACTTCATTCTTCTGCGCGGGGTGACGCTGACGGGGAAGGTGTTGGTTGCGGACCCCAACAGTTTGGAGCGGAGTCTGGCGGTCTGGGAGCCGGAAGTGATTCTGGAGGAGCTGTCCAAGTCCACGAACAGCGGTGCCCCGCTGTGGGCTTTATGGGCTCCAACCGCGTAGCGGCGGGGGTGATTTTTTCCGCCGAAACATCGGCCCGGAGATTCCGGGCCGATGTTTCATTGTTTTGGGTTATTGATAAACGGATTTCTCCCGGGCTATTTTGCGGTTCAGCACCCGGTCCAGGTCCTGGGTCTGAGCTAACCGGCGGCGATTGAGGGCCATTTGTTCGCTGAGCATCGTTTCCAAACCTTCTTCGGGCGCGCCGCCGTTGAGCAGTTCCGCCAGACGGGCGGCGGCCTGACGGTCGGGCTGATCGTCCAGTTGGTCGCGCAGGGCCTGATCGGCGGCCTGGAGTTTCTGGAGGGGTTCGGCGCGCATAGAGATGAGCATCTGCACCGCGACCTGATCGTTACGGTCCATAGCCTCGGCCAGCTGGCGGGTCAGGTCCAGCAATTCGTTGAGCAGGTTGCCCAAGCGTTTTGCCTGGACCAAGGCGTCCATGAGTATTTTCTGTTCCATGTTCAGGACCTCTCGCCTTCGCTGTCCTTCTGGGCGGTACGGAAGCTGTCGCGCAGTTCGCCGACCATTGTTTTGACCCGTTCCAGTTCGGTTTTGTTCCGTCCGGCCTTCACCCGGTTCAGCTCGTAGCCGAAGAAATCGTACAGCCGGTTCAAATTACGGCTGATGGGGTACTGCATATCCAGGGTATCGTCCAGGTAGCGAATGATCTCCAGACTGCGGTCCACGCAGGCTTCGAACAGGACGAGGTCGCCTTTGTTCAGGGCCAGTTCGGCTCGGACCAGCCGTTTGACCAGCTCGTCGTACAGCAGCAGGAGCAGTTCGCCCTGAGACATTTCGTTGATTCCCTGTTCCTTGTAACCTTGGTACCCCTGATAGCCCTTGATATCCATGTCCGGACTCCTTCATTATAGCAGTTCTCTGAAAAACGGCAAGAACTTTTTTCGTTTGATCCGCCTCTGCCGCAGGGGCGTGGATGGCGCATGTTCTGCGGGGTGGTTTAGTAGCCGCCGCTGGACCCGCCCATCAGCCCGGCCATAGCGGAGGCTTGGGAGTTCATTTCGGCGATCAGCTGCTCCAAGCGGCTGAACTGGGTGGTGTAGCGGTCGATCTGGCTGGACATTTTGTCTTCCAGGCGGTCGAGCTGCTTATCGATGCTGTTCATCTGGCTTTGGAGCGTATTGCTGTTGATGGTGGTAGGGGCTTTGATGGAACCGGCGTGGGTAATTAAGACGCCTTTGGGTTCGCCGGTTGTTTTGGCGTAAGTATTCAGCGGTTTGAGCAGGTTTTGCATCAGGCCGTTGCTGGAGGAGCCGCTTTCGGCGGATTTGGTAAAGGCGCTCGTGACCTTGTCGGGGTCTTTTTCCAAAGCGCTGCGCAGGGCGGTTTCGTCCAGGGTCAGCGTAGTCAAGCCCTCGCTGTAACTGGTGCTGAGCCCGATTTCCCGCAGGGTCTGGCCGTCGGAGCCGCCGGGGGTGATAGCGGAGAGCATTTTCCCATACAGGCCGGACAGGTTGGAGTCGCCGAAGAGGATACCCTGTTTGGCTTTTTCCTCGTAGGCTTTGATTTCGCTCTCGGACATATCGGCCTTATCCTCTTCGGTCAGCGGCTCGTAGCGTGCGCCGGTGACGGAGCCATTTTTAGTTGCGGGCATGGTGGAGTAGGCGTTTTTGATTTCCGTGACCATAGCGTTGTAATCTTCGACCATGCTCTTGATGGCGTCCACGATCTTGTCGGCGTCGGAGGAGGACTGGAAGGTGACGGCGTCTTTTTCGGCGTCTGCCACCAACCCGTTGTTTGTTGGGATGGTCCCGTCTTCGTTTTCCTCGTAATTGAAGGTTCCTTTGAGGGTGATCTTCATGCCGTCCACGTCGAAGGTATTGCTGCTGCGGGAGACGTTTTCCAGTTTTTTGCCGTTGACGGTCATGCTGACGATGGCGTCCTGACCTCTCACGTAGTCGCTTCCGGAGGTTTCCGGGTCTCCGAAGAGGCTCTTGCCCAAGCCGCCGAAGCTGACCTGACCGGTTTCACCGGTCTCGGTCGCGGTGAAGCGGAACTCGTTGGTCATTTTGGAGTAACTGACCTTGACGCCTGCGTCGGCGTTGCTGTTGATGGCGGTGATGACGTTTTCCAGCGCGCTGTTCTTGGAGAATTTCCCCACAGAGACGCCGTTGACCTGGAAATCGTAGAGGGCTTCGCCCTCTTCGTCCACCTGCTGCCAAGTACCATCGTAAGTCTGTTTGACGCGGTTGCCTTTGCTGTCCAGATAGTGTGTGGTGTTGCCGTCCTTATCCTTGATGGGGCGGATTTCGCCCTCGGCTTTCAGGGGGGAGTTGCTCTTTGCGATCTCGTCCCACTTATCGCCTAAAAGTTCGCCCAACTTTTTGCCGGTATTGATATAGTTGGCGTCGCCGTTTTTGGGCAGGCCCATCGCCTCGGCAGCGTTACTGGTAACGCTCACGGTGGAGCCGTCCTGCTTGGCTGTTATCTTGATTGCAAACTTGCCATCATCGCCGCCCACGGTGGTGTCGACCTTGATCTTCCCAGTGCCAAAGGCTTTCTCCAAGCTCTTCTGGAGTTCTTCCAGGTAAGCCTTGCCGGACATATCCTCCTTATATTCGGGCATGGTAACTTTTTTCGTTACGCCGTCCAGCGTGACGTTGAGGGTCTTACCGGACAGGTAATCGCCTCGCACGGTGGTATTGTCTATCAACTCCCTAGTGCCCACGTTCAGAGATGTCGTTCTGGTGCCGGGTTCGATACCTAAGGTGTCCTTGATCTTCCCGCTTGCGCTGCTGATATTGATGGCATTTCCGGCGTTTTGCTTATCTTTGAAGGTGATATTGCCGTTTTGCACGACGACGCTAATCATATCGCTGGCTTTTTTGGTATCGCCGGAGCTGGTCGTCATTTGGATATTGCTCAATTTTTTCTGGATACCGGCGGCCAGTTCGTCCACATTCTTGTAGGTTTCCAGTTCGCCGAACTCCAGGTCCACGGAGCGGGTCCCGCCGTATTTCAGGGTCAAGCTGCCGGAGACTTTGCTCTGGGGCAATTTTTCAGCCAGGTCCAGTTCCGCGCCTTGGATCATCTGGTCATAAGCAACGCCGCCCAGCTGTCCCACGCGGTAGGAAGCGGCGGTTGCCAACTGTTTGACGCCCAGGAGTTGGACTTCGCTGCTGGTCCGGCCGGTCGCGGTGACTTTATCGGCGTAGGTTCCACCGGTTGTTGTTTTGACGGCGTTGCTGAAGAAGCCGTTACTGGCCAGGTTGGTGCTGGAGGCGTAAGAGGTGTATTTTTGGGTAAAGTTAGCCATCTTGTCGATGATGCTCCGGTACGCCTCCTGCTGCCATTCGACCTTGGTTCGTTTCTGCTGAAGTCTCTGCATTTTCAATTTAATGCCGGCGACGGCATTTTCGATCATGCTCTCGGTATCCATACCGCTGGCCAGACCGGAGAGAACATTCCGATTGCCATAAATACTGCTTGCGCTGCTCGCGTTGCTCAAGCTGGTAATAGACGCCAAATTCCTCGCTCCTTTCCAATCAGTTGGTACCGGGCGGCGTTATGTGGAGTCGTCCGGGCCGGTTTAAACATCAAAATCACCGCCGGTTCTCCGGAAAGAGCGGCGGCGGCCATGTAAAAAATGTCCGCGCTGTGCGGGTTTTCGGGGCATCCGTTCCGGGTCGGAGGCCGAGGCATTTGCTTTTGGCGGGCGGGATGAGCGGTCCTGCGGCGGTCAAAAGAAAAAATTTTTTCGTGTTTTTTCAATCTACCTCTGTATTTTTTTATCGGCGTGTAGTATAGTAAACTTAAGAGTTTTCTCCAAATTTTTGTTTCAAGGGAGGGACGGTTCCGTGACGCAAATCATCACCGTCACAAATCAAAAAGGCGGCGTGGGAAAAACCACGACGTCTTCCGCGCTGGTCTGCGGGCTCCGCCAGCGCGGGGCCAATGTTTTAGGCATTGATCTGGACCCGCAGGGCAATTTAGGGTTCACCTTAGGTCTGGACATCAACACCGGGCACACAATCTACGATGTGCTGAAGGGCAGCTGTTCCATTGAGGAAGCGATTGCTTCCACGGAGTACGGAGACGTACTGCCCTCTGACATCATGCTCTCGGCGGCGGAAGTGGAGTTCACCATGCCCAGGCGGGAATTTCTGCTGGATCAATATTTGGCTTCGGTGCGTTCCCGGTATGATTTCATTATCATCGACACGCCGCCCGCGTTGAACGTCCTCACGGTGAACGCCTACGTAGCCTCGGACGGGCTGATCGTGCCTATGGAGGCGGAGGTTCTCAGTCTGGTGGGCATCACGCAGCTCCAGGAGACCATCGAAACGGTCCGCGCCTCGTTCAACCCGCATTTGAAGGTGTTGGGGATTCTGCTCAACAAGTTCAACCCCCGGCTCACGCTCTCGCGGGACATACTGGAGCTGGCGGAGGAAGTAGCGGAGCAGCTGGACAGTCAGGTATTCGAATCGAAAGTCCGCCGGGGCGTTGGCGTAGCGATGGCCCCGGCCCACGGGCAGAGCGTGCTGACGTTCCAACCCAAGTCCCGTCCGGCGCAGGATCTGCAAGCCATCGTGGACGTAGTGGCTGGGGATCGGTTCGCGCTGCCGAAGCAGGAGTGAACGGCCTGCGGTCCCGAACGCCGAGCAGGCTCCGGGCGCAGGGAATCTATAAGTTTAAGGAGAATTGATTATGGCTTCCAAGGACAACAGAGGAAAAACGACTAAGACCGCGCGGGTGATGAACTTGCTGAGCAAGAAGCAGGACGCGCCCGCCGCGGAGGAGACCGGAGAAGTTTCCGCCGCCGCCACCCCGCCTATCGTCTCTTCGCTGGCACCTGACGCCGCCGTCTCGGTGCAGATCAAGAACGCGCTGGAGGACGCGCTGGAAGGCGAGCCGGACGCGTCCGGTCCCGACGCGCCCCAGGTCCAAGAGGAGGTCCCGGTGGAACCGGAGGCCCCGGTCGAGCCTGTTTCGGAGTCTCCCGCGCCCGCCGGCGTGCAGGAACAGCAGCCGACTTACGTCAACGTCATGCAGATCCTGGTGGAGGAGCAGGCGCCCAAATACATCCGGCTCACGGGCACCTGCCAGTGTCCCCGCTGCGTGAACGACGTGAAGGCCATCACGCTGAACAATCTGCCGTCGAAGTACGTTGTGATGGAGCAAGGCGACATGATCCCGCGGCTGACCATCTACGAAGGGCGGTTCAGCAGCGATATCATCGCGCAGCTGATGAACGCTTGCAAAATCGTCTCGGACACGCCCCACCACAGCCGCTGAGGAGCTGGGAAAAAAGCAAGCCCCGCGGAGGTCTGCGCAAAGCGCAAACTTCCGCGGGGTTTGTTTTAGGGAAACTTCAAAGGGCGGACCGCCCCTAAAAACCGCATTCTCCCCGGAGGGGAGAGGATGCAAACAAAAACCGTATTCTCCCTCGAAGGGGGAGGATGCAAACAAAAACCGTATTCTCCCTCGAAGGGGGAGGATACAAATAAAAACCGTATTCTCCCCCGGAGGGGGAGAATGCAAATAAAAACCGTATTCTCCCCCGGAGGGGGAGAATGCAAATAAAAACCGTATTCTCCCCCGGAGGGGGAGAATACAAAAAGTATTATGGAAGGCTCCAGAGTTCACATCTGCTTCTGGCGCATGAGCAGGTGGTCCATCACCTCGACCAGGCGTCCGATTTCAGGTTTGCTCATCTGCTCGTTCGCGCCCAACTCTTTGCCTTTACGGCGCATTTCCTCTGTAATCAGGGAGGAGAAGATAATGAGCGGGATATGCTTGAGCAGCGGGTCGTCCTTGACCAGCTTGGTGAGGCGGTGTCCATCCATCTGAGGCATTTCGATATCGGTAATAATCAGGGCCACTTTGCGGCTCAGTTCGTCCGACTCCCGCAGGGGCTGGAGGAAGTTCCACAACTCCTGACCGTTGGAGAACATCGTGACGTTGACGTAACCGGATCTGTGGAGTGCTTCGGAGATCATGCGGCTGAGGAGGATGGAGTCCTCTGCCACCAGGATAGGCGCTTCGCTGCGCTCCCGTTTGCCCAAGCGGTCCACTTCGGACATTTGGATTGTGGTTTCGGGGGCGATTTCGGCCACGATTTTTTCGAAGTCCAGGATCGTGACCAAGTTATCGCCGCACTGGGCGATACCGGTTGCGACGCCCTCGTCTCCGCCGGAGACGGTTTTATCGGGCTTCTGGATATCCATCCAGGAGATGCGGCTGATTCCCACCACGGTATGCACCCGGAAGCCGATATTCATTTTGTTGAAGTTGGTCAGGATAAACAGGTCCTTCGGACCTTTTTCGCAGGGTCTCTGGAGGAGGTAGCGCGGAAGGTCCACCACCGTCAGCACGAGGTCCCGCGGTTTAAAGACGCCTTCCACTGCGGGGTGAGCGTGGGGCATAGGTTTGACCGGGGCGGACATCAGGATCTCTTTGACCTTGGCCACGTTGATGCCGTAGAGGTTGCCGTTGATGGTGAACTCCATCACTTCGATCTCGTTGGTTCCCGACTCCAACAAGATACCTCTCTTGTCTTCTTCCAGCATATCCAGAACACTCCCTTCCCAAGCAAATTTTTCTGTACCCGACTGCGATCAGATAATCAGTTCGGGCCGTCCGTAGCTGCGCACGCAGCCCAGACCGCTGGCCACATCGAAGAGCAAGGTCCGGGCGACTTTCCCGCCCACGTCCTCTTTCAGCAGGCGGATGCCCTCTCGTTTCAGGTTCAGGTGGACGCTCTCGATATTGCGCTGGCCGATATTGCCCATAGACTCGCTGCTGGTTTCGAACATTTTCGCCCCCCCGGCGATCTTCGCGGTGATGCGGGAGCGGACCGCGCCCATGGACTCCATTTTCTTCAAGGTCTCGCGGATACCGGTATCGGCGTATTTCATTGGATTTTTCCGGCCGGTCTCCATATTCAGGGGCAGCATGACGTGGACCAGCGCGCCGAGTTTAATCAGCGGGTCATACAGGCAGATGCCGATGCAGGACCCCAGCGCGTAAGTGACCAGCATACCGTTTCCCTTGGCCAGTTTCATGTCTGCGATACCGATTGTAATCTTATTGTCCATCGCTAACGCCCAGCTTCCTCAAAAGCACGTTCAGGGACCGCACGTCCGGCGACAGGAGCAGCCGGCAGGGGACTTCCTTTTCGTTGCAGATAAAGTTGCCTCCGATGGTCATGATGTAGTTGGACTGACCGCCGTACTCCGCCATAGGGACGGCTAAGATCGCGCCCTGCATATCCACGGTGAACGCGGGGACGGTCAGGCGGATATCCAGCCCGGCCAAGTCGCTCAGCGCGCCGATGAAGGTGGAGATCAGGATATTTCCGGTTTCGATCAGCAGGGAATTTTCCAATTCCATCAGCTCGGAGTACTCCATGATCTTCCGTTCCAGGATGTGGTCGAGGACCAGGTTGACGAAATCCAGCTGCTGCACGGAGAGCATGATCCCGTTGAACTGTCCGCGCAGTTTGACCAGCACGCCCGCGGTGATCTCCTCCGGGCCGCCGATCCATTCGATGGCCTCGTTATACTCCATGATGCGCACTTCGGGCATTGTGATGCGCACCTCGCGGCCCAGCATGGTAGACAGAGCGGTCGCGGCATTCCCAGTACCGATACTGCCGACTTCCCGGAGGGTATCCAGTTGCAGGGAGTTGAGTTCATCATAATTTTTGATTTCCATTCTCTCATCATCCCATCTTGATTCGATTTATCCTCCCGCTCCGGGGGAGGGACGCGGGGCTCAGCGCAGGTTATTGACGGTCGTTTCGATCTCGTCGGAGGTCTGCACCACTTTGAGGGCCAGGCCGTAGGCGCGTTGGGATTCGATGACCTTGCTCATTTCCTCGGCGAGGTCCGCGTTGGAGCGTTCCAGGGAGCCCTTGAGCAGCTTGCCGGACCCGACCCAGAGGGTACCGTTTTTATCGACGGGCAGGTAACGGGTCCCGTCGATCTGTTCCATTCCGTTGTAGTTGGTGTAGTCGAAGATACCCACGGGGAGTTCCTCGGTTGGGTCGGTCACTTGGATCAAGCCGCCCTCCTGACTGAGGACGAAGCGGCCGGCGCCGTCGCCCAGACAGAACACGGTCTCCATCACGGGCTGGCCCAGCTCATCGGTCTCGCCGGTGGCCTGCTGGTGTTCGGACATCGTGAACGCGCCGTTCCGGGTGAAGGACACCTCGCCGGAGTCCAGGTCGATCAGGGCGAAGAAGCCCTCGCCGTCGATCATGTAATCCAAAGCCCGGCCGGTATCGGCGGGGCCGCCTTGGGCGAAATTGGTGGAGGTCATCAGCAGACGCGCCCCCACGCCCATAGGCAGTTCCTCGTCGATGCCCCGGAAGTTCTGGCACATCAGGGCGGTGAAATCGGCCCGGTCGGCTTTGAAGCCGAACGTATTCAGGTTGGCGATGTTGTCGCCGTGGACGTTCAGGCGGCGCAGCTGCTGATGTGCGCCCACTGCGCCGATATAGAAGGATTGCTCCATAGATTCTGCCTCCTCTTACAGACGTCCGACTTCGTTGGTTGCCTTGTCCATCAGGCCGTCGTACATTTTGGTCACCTGTGCGACGCTCTGGAAGGCCCGCTGGCAGGTGAGCATTTCGCTCATCTGGCGGATCATGTCCGTGTTGGAGCGTTCCAGGTACTTCCACATGATCTGGGGTCTTTCCATGACGGTCCCCTCCGCGCCGGTGAACATACCCTGAGCGTTGTACTCCAGCTGTTCGGTGTCCTCGAAGGAGAACACGCCCAGGCGGCCCAGATAGCCGCCGTTTTCGGAGAAGATGTAACCCTGACCGTCCACGTCGATCTTGTCGGTATTGAGTTGGATCGGCTGGTTATCGGCGCCGAGGACCCGGCCCTGACCGGGGAAGCAGAGGAACCCTTCCCCATCCAGCGAGAAGCTCCCGGAACGGGTGTAGGCGACGTCGCCCGCGTCGCTGCGCACGGCGAAGAACCCTTCGCCGTAGATTGCGAAATCCAGAGGGATATCGGTTGGTTCCGGGATACCCTGGTCCTGATTGACGTAGATCTCGCTGTTGGCGCGGATGTAGCTCTGACGACCGATGTTCTGGTAAATTTTCTCCTTATTGCCCACGCGGCTGTACATCACGTCGTCAAAGGTACTGGCGGTGTAGCGGCTCTCCTTGAAGCCCGCGGTGGAGACGTTGGTCAGGTTATTGCCCACCACGTTGAGGTTCCGCTGTTGCGTCACCATACCGGAGGTCAGGTTATAAAAGCCCTTGTACATGGTATCATCCCTTCTTGCGCTTTTTGGCCCGCGGCTGGGTCGCGGAATCGTTCAGATAGACTTCCATATAGTCCCGCAGTTTTTGGATGGCGCGGGCGTGGATCTGAGAGATACGCGGTTCGCTGACGCCCATCACCTGCGCGATCTCCTTCATGTGGAGGTTGCGTTCGTAGTACAGGGAGAGGACGATCTGTTCGTTTTCCTGGAGGGCGGCGATGCCCTGCGCCAAAGTCTGCTGAAACTCCCGTTCCTGGAGGACGGTTTCCGGCTGGCTGTTGGGGTCCTGGGAGGAGACCTCGAAGCGGTAGCCTTCCAAGTCCTGCCCATCCATCAGGGCGTCCAGGGACAGGGTGCTGCTCAAAGCCACCCGGGCGGCTTCTTTCTGGTACTTATCGACGGAGACGCCCATTCGTTGGGAGACTTCCAGGTCCGTCGGGAAACGTCCCAATTCATTGGCCAGCTCGGACACCGCGGCGTCGATCTCCTTCGCGCGCTGGCGGATATTCCGGGGCAGCCAATCCTGCTTCCGGGCCAGGTCGATGACCATGCCGCGGATTCGTTTGGCGACGTAGGTTTCAAACTTGATCCCCTTGCTGGGGTCGAACTTGTCCAGGCAGCTCAGCAGGGTCAGGATGCCCTCGCTGACGATGTCGTCCACTTGGGCGAAGCTGCTGTACACGCCCCGCACCTGGAACGCGGCGCTTTTGACCAGTCCCTCGTAGCGCAGCACCAGCGACCACTTCAGCGTCTCGTCGCCGGTCTGCTTGTAGGCCGTCAGGAGGTCCTGCGTACTCATCGACTCGATTTCCTCGGAAGTATACGGTTGGGCCGCTGCCGTCTGGCTCATGTCCCCACCGTCCTTCGCTCACTCCGCACGGGCGTTTCCGCGGTGATATTGCCCAGGGCCTGTATCTGCACATTGTTTGTGACCTCGTTGAACGACAGCACATAGACATTGGGGTAGAACTGGGTAATCATACGGGCGAAGTAGCCGCGGATGACCTGACTGACCAGGATGACGGGGGTCTGGGACAGTTCGGTGAATTTTTTCAGATGCTCGGACATCTGGGCGATAATCATTTGCATGAGGTCGGGACCCATCGCGAGGTAGACGCCCTGTTCGTTGCGGGTGAGGGAGGAAATGATCCGTTTTTCCACTTCGGCGTCCAGGGTGATGACCCGCAGCTGGCCGTCCTCGCAGAAGCGGCGGGTGATGGTCCGGGCCAGCGCGCCGCGGACCTGTTCGGTCATCAGTTCCAGGCTCTGGCCTTGCGCGGCGCAATCGGCGGCGGTCTCGACGATGGTGCCCAAGTCCTTGATGGGCACGCCCTCTTGGAGCAGGTTCCGGAGCAATTTTTCCAGGGTGGCGTAGGAGACCACAGCGGGGACCGCTTCTTCCACCAGTTCCGGGGCGGAATGTTTCAGGTTCTCCACCAGGCGGATGGTTTCGGCGCGGTTAATCAGCTCGTAGGCGTGTTTTTTCACGGTCTCGGCCAGGTGGGTCAGCATGACGGACAGCGGGTCGATGACGCTGTAGCCGTAGATTTCGGCCATTTCCTTATTCTCGGGCAGGATCCAGCGGGAGGGGATGCCGTAAGCGGGTTCGATGGTCTCGATGCCGTCGATCTCGCCCAAGGGGTTCGGGGGTTCCAGGGCCAGGTAGTAGTCCACTAGGATCTCGCCTCGGGCGACTTCCTCGCCTTTGATGCGGATCACGTACTGATTCGTTCCCAAAGCGGAGGAGTCGTGCAGGCGGATGGAGGGGAAGACGAAGCCCATATCCTGGGCGTACTGCCGGCGGAAGATGACGATACGGCTGATGAGCTTCCCGCCGTGGTTTTCGTCGACCATAGGGATCAGGCTATAGCCGAACTCCATTTCCACGGGGTCCACCGCCAGCAGGGAGTAGACGTTGTCGATATTTTTGTAGTAATCGCTCTCACTGGGCGCGGCGGCCTCTTCAGGTTCAGCGGCGGCCCGTTCTGCGGCGGCGGTCTCCGCCACTTTCTGCTGTTCCATCTGGCGGTTGATCCAGAACCCGCCGCCCAGCAGCAGCGTACCGCCTGCCAGCAGGGCCACATGGGGGGTACGCGGGATGGCGGCCAGGAAGTAGAGGATGATGCCGGTCGCCATAATGGCGCGGGGCTGGGCTTTGAACTGGCTGATGACGTCGCTGTTGAGGCTGCCCTCGGAGACGGAGCGGGTGACGATCATACCGGTGGCGGTGGAGATCATCAGGGAGGGCAGCTGGGAAACCAGGCCGTCGCCGATGGTGGCGACGGAGTAGGTCGCCAGCACGGTGGTGAACTCACCGCCGTCCATGACCATACCGATGATGACGCCGCCGATGAAGTTGATGAGGGTGATGATGATGGACATGATGGCGTCGCCTTTGACGATCTTGGTTGCGCCGTCCATCGCGCCGTAGAAGTCGGCTTCTTTTTGGATTTTCGCCCGGCGGAGGCGGGCTTGCTGCTCGTCGATCAGGCCGGAACTGAGGTCGGCGTCGATTGCCATCTGCTTCCCGGGCATAGCGTCCAGGGTGAAGCGGGCGGCGACTTCGGAGACGCGTTCCGCGCCCTTGGTGATGACGATGAACTGGACCAGGACGATGATGAAGAAGATGACGAAACCGATGACGATATTACCGCCTGTAATCAACTGGCCGAAGGCCAGGATGACGGACCCGGCGTGGCCGTGGTTGCCCAGGATGAGCCGGGTACTGGACACGTTCATGCCTAGTCGGAACAGGGTGGTAATCAGCAGCAGGGATGGGAAGATGGAGAACTCCAGCGCCTCGGTAATGCTCATGGTAATCATCAGGATCATGATGGACAGGCCGATATTGACAATCAGCAGGAAGTCCAGCATCCACGGCTGAAGGGGGATCAGCAGGAACAGCACGACGACCACCACGAAAAGCGCTATGATATTGTCAAATATTTTCCTCATGTATCAATCACTTTCCGGCGAAGGATCACGTCGCGGTGATCTCCTGTCTATTGGGGCGCGGGTCACTTGGTGATTTGCTGTTTCCCGTTCAGGCGGAAGATGTAGACCAGCACTTCCGCGACTGCGCCGTACAATTCGGGTGGAATCTCGCGATTCAGCTCGGTCTGGGCGTAGAGGGCGCGGGCGAGGGGGACGTTTTCCATCACCGCGATGTGGTGTTCCTCGGCCACCTGAACGATACGAAGGGCCAGGGAGTCCTGACCTTTGGCCAGCACGATTGGGGCGCTGTCCTGATCGGGCTTATAGCGCAGGGCGACGGCGAAATGGGTCGGGTTACGGATGACCACATCGGCGCCAGGCACCTGTTGCATCATACGGCTCTGGGCGCGGCGGCGTTGCAGTTCTTTGATTTTCCCTTTCACCTGAGGGTCGCCTTCCATTTGTTTGAACTCCTCTTTGACCTCCTGCTTGCTCATTTTCATCTGGCGTTCGTAGTCCCACCACTGGTAGAGGAAATCCAGGGCGGCCAGCGCCACGAAGGCGATAGAGATCCGGATCACCATTTGGATGGCGATGTCCAGCAGGTGATGGCACGCGCTGGGGATGTCGGTATACAGGTACTGGGAGCTTTCCTGAAACATATCCCGTATACTGATATAGATAATGACCATGAGGAGGGTGATTTTGAGCAAACTCTTCACGGTCTCGATCACGCTTTTCAGGGAGAAGAGGCGTTTTATGCCCTGGAAGGGGCTGATGCGGCTGAACTTCGGGCGGATGGACTCGCCGCTGACGAGGAACTGGGTCTGGGCGAAGGTTGCGCCTACGGCGCACAGGACCGCCACGGCGACCACAGGTCCGACGGTGCGCAGCATCAGGAACAGGGCCTGCACGGCCAATTCCAAGGTCGTGCTGACCACATCTTGAGCGGGCCGTCCGGCGTTCTCCAGGCAGAGGGCGATAAAGTCGCCCAGTTGATTCACCAGGACGCCGGTCACGAGCCAGAGCGTGGCGAAGGTGCCCAGCAAGCTGGCCACGGCGACGGCGTCCCGACTCATGAAGACGTTACCTTTTTTTCGTTCGTCGCGTCGTTTTTTTGGTGTCGCTTTTTCGGTTTTGGAACCCTCAGCCAACGTCCATCCCCCCTTAGGCGATCCGCAATGGCGCAGGCGGGCTTTTCGGGACCGGTCTCAGACGGACAGGCGCAAAAGCTCGCTCAAGCTGTTGAGCATCTGCACTTCCACTTCCAGCAGGTACTCGCTGAAGGGGGCGATCAGCACGAACAGCAGAGCCAAACCGATGATGACTTTCAGCTCGATATTGATGGCGAACACGTTGATCTGTGGGATGACCTTCATCAGAATGCCCATCCCCACTTGAGCGATCAGCTCCGCGGCCAGAATCGGCATACACAGTTTCACGCCCATGACGGTACACTCCAGGAAGAGCTGGAGCATAGCCTGATAGGCTTGCATCCCGAAGGCGACCTGACCGAACGGGACGATCTGCTGGGAGGTCAGGAAGATCCGCAGCAGGGTCAAGTGTCCGTTGGCGGCGAAGAACAGCAGGGTCATCAGCACGTTCAGGATCACGCCGGTGACGGACATATTGGCCTGGGACCCGGCGTCGTAGATCTGGTTCATGGTCAAGCCCATCTGGGTGTCGATCATGGTCCCGGCCAGCTGGGGGATGTAGAAGAAGAAGTTGACGGCGAGTCCCAGCAGGAAGCCCAGCGCGATTTCGAGCATCATCCGGACCATCAGTTCGGCCAAGCTGGCGGGGACATTCATCTGCTGTTCTGCAATGGAGGCGACGAAAACCGATAAGACCAGGATCAAGCCGCCGCGTATCATACCTGGGATATTGCGGCGGCCCAGAATCGGGTTGAAGAGGATGAATCCGCTGGTACGGGCGGTGATAAAGAGGAACAGGGTAAGTTCCGACCAACTGAAATCGCTCATAGCGGCCTCTCTAACCGGTGGCAATCAGGGCGAAAATCTCGTGGGTATAGTCCTGTAAGGTCTCAAGCATCCAGCCGCCGCCGAGCAGAAGCACGCTGACCACCACGATGAGTTTAAGGATGAAGGAGATGGTTTGCTCATGGATCTGGGTGACGGCCTGGAAGATGGCGACGACCACGCCGATGAGCATACTCAGCAGGAGCATCGGGCCGCCCAGTTTGAGGGCTACGCCCACGGCGTCCCGCATCAAGTCCATCACGCGTCCAATATCCATAGGCTTTCTCTCCTTCCAAGGGGATCAGTTCACGCTCTGCACCAGCGAGGAGAACAGCAGCTGCCAGCCGTTGACGGAGACGAACAGGAGCAGTTTGAAGGGCGTGGAGATCATAGCGGGGGGCAACATAATCATACCCATAGACATCAGGGTGGAGGAGACCACCACGTCGATGAGCAGGAACGGGATATAGAGCAGGAAACCGGTGTAAAAGGCCCACTGCAATTCCTGGGTCATGAAGGCGGGGATAATCAGGCGCATCGGCATCGCTTCCGCTTCCTCGCGGGTTTCGGGCGGGGTGACGTGGGCCAGCTCGCTGTACATCTGGAGGGTACTGAAGGAGGTATTGTTGAGCATGAACCCCTTCAGGGGTTCGGAAGCGCGTTGGATGAACTCCTCTTGACTGATCTCCTGTTCGGTGTAGGGGACCCAGGCTTCGGTTTGGATCTGGCTGATGACGGGGTTCATGGTGATGAGGGTCAGGAAGAGGGCGATTCCGATCAGGACCAGATTGGGCGGGGTCTGCTGGGTACCCATCGCGGTGCGGAGGAAGGACAGGGAGATGATGTAGCGGCTGAAGGAGGTCATCATCACCAGCAGCGAGGGGAACAGCGCAATCAGCGTGGTCAGGAACAGGACTTCCAGGACCTGGACCTGATCCCCGTTGACGTTGATGAGAGCTTCGGGCATTGCTAGTTCACCTCTGCTTTTTCTGCTGGAATACGGAGCGCAGCGTCTGCATGAAATCGGCGGGCTGTTCCGGATCAGATGGAGGGCAGAGGATCTGGGCTTCCGTCTGGGACAGTTCCGCCAAGGTTGTGATCTCCGCTTGGGTCACGCCCAGCAGGAGGTAGCGTTCTCCGGCTTGGATCAGCACGGCGGACTGTTCTCTGCCCAGGGACAGACGGGCCAGCACCCGGAACGGTCCGTTCCCGCAGCCCCGGCCGGTCAGACCGGCGCTCCGGCCCGCCACGTAGCGGGTGAACAGGTAGGACAGCAGCAGAATGCCGACCACGCACAGGATGACCCAAAGCAGGGAGAGGAATGCTTCGTGTAACGGCACGTTCGATCAGGGTCCGCCCAGGATGGAGGTAACGGTCTTCAGCACGCGGTCAGGCTTGAAGGGTTTGACGATGAAGTCCTTCGCGCCGGAGCGCACCGCGTCCATAACCATGCTCTCCTGACCCATTGCGGAACACATGACCACATTGGCGCTGCCGTTCATGGCGCGGATTGCCTTGAGGGCTTCCAGGCCGTCCATATTGGGCATGGTGATGTCCATAATCACCAGGTCGGGCGAGATCTGACCGAATTTCTCCACGGCGTCGGCGCCGTCTACGGCCTCATAGAGTTCCGTGTAGCCGTTCTTGCTCAAGGTGTCCTTAATCATCTTGCGCATGAAAGCTGCGTCGTCCACTAATAAGATTTTCTTCGACATGGTTCTACCATCCTTTTCCGTTTCTTGCCAAAACTTGGCTGTACTTCAGGGAAATATTATTTGCGGGCCAGCATTTCGATGCCGGGGGTCTGCACGATCTCCGTAATCCGAACACCGAAATTATCCTCGATGACAACCACCTCGCCGCGGGCGATGCACTTGCCATTGACGAACAGATCCACCTGGTCTCCGGCCAGCTTATCCAGCACGACCAGCGAGCCTTTTGCAAACTCCAGGATATCCTGCACCTTTCGTTTGGCGCGTCCGATCTCCACCGTCACCTGGAGGGGGACCTCCATGATGAGGTCCAGGTTCTGCGCCTGTTCTTTCCCGAGCCGTTCGATGGGGTCCAGGGGGTCCATCGGCAGGGGTTGCGTACTGATGACCTTCGGCTGAGGCGCGGCCTGTTCCGGCTGAGGGGGATAGGGGTAGGGATAAGGGGGGTAATAGGGGTAGCCCATATAGCCGTTGGGCATGGAGCCGTCCGGGTTGGGCATGGGGGGGTAGAAGGGCATTTGCCCGTTTTGTATGGGGGGCACAGGGGGCGTTTGCGTCGCGGGTTCCGGCGCGGCGGGGGGAGTGGGAGGTGCAGGGGGGACCGGCGCGGGGGTGGGTTCCGGAGTCGGGGCGGGTTCGCCGGACATACCGGACAGCATCCGTTCGATCTCCTCCTGGCTCATTTTCCGGCCGCTGTCGCCGCCGGACTGCACAGGGGCCGGCGCGGAGACCGGAGTGGGTTCCGGTTCGCTTCCCATACCGGACAACATACGTTCGATCTCCTCCTGACTCATTTTCCGACCGCTGTCGCTGGGCGGCGCGGGTTCAGGGACAGGGACGGGGTCCGGAGCAGGGGCTTCTTCCTCGTCCAGGTCCAGGCCGAACCCAGCCAGCAGTTCCTTTGCCAGTTCCACGGACATGACGTTCATGAAGCCGCTCTCCAGGGACGCGCCTTCGATCTTCAGGGCGAACTTGACCACCACGATGGTGTCCGCGCCCTTAGGCAAGTGGTTTGCCTTAAATTCATCCAACTGGTCCAGTTCAAAGGGCTCCGGGGTGGAGATATTCACCGGGAAGCCGAGAAAATCGGACAAAGCGGTCGAAGCCGCGCCCATCATCTGGTTCATGACCTCGCAGACGCAGCTGATGGTGAGTTCGTTGAGTTCAAAGTCTTCGTCTGCGGTCTCGGTACCCATCAGGATATCGACGATGACTCTGATGTCGCTGATCTTGAGCAGCATGATGTTGCTGCCTTCCAAGCCCTCCACATACTGGATCTCGACGCCCATTGCGGGTTCCATAGGGCCCAGGGTAAAGTCCTTCACGGGCACCACGGAGACGGTGGGGGTTGTGATATCCACGCGCTGGTCCAGCATATTGGAGACCGCGGTAGCCGAGGAGCCCAGGCTGATATTCATCATCTCACCCAGGGCGTCCAATGCCATCGGGCTGAACAATTCTTTCTCCATCCCTTTCATTCGCTCCTTTGCTCGGCCTGATAGCATACCTCGTCTATCTTGACGGCCATGTTTTTCTTATGCGTGCCGATGCGTCCGGTAAACCACTGATACCCGCCGATTTCCAGATAGATCGGCGAATCCTTTGGCCGTCCCAGGTCCACCACGTCCCCCACGCTCAAGTGGTAGAGGTCGCTGAGGAAGAGCTGGGTATCGCCCAGCTGAGCGATGATTTCCAGGCTGGAGTCACGCAGTCGGTCAAAGATCTCCTCGGAGTTATCTTCGCTGGCCACCTTACGGCCCATAGAGTCCCGGCTGATCTCCCCGAACACGCTGGTGAGCATGGAGCCGGGCAGGACGATGCTCATACGGCCCTCGTTGCTGGTGAACTTCAGCTTCAGGGAGACCAGGACGACGGTCTCGTCCATATTCAGCGGCTGGACCAAAGTCGGGTTGACTTCGGTCCGTTCGTACTGGAAGTCGACAGGGACATAATTCTCCCAGCTGTTGCCCATCAAGTTGATGAGGTCGCTCATGAGCATCTCGTACAGCTGCAATTCCAGGTCCGTATACGTATACTCACTGGGGAGGAAATCGTCTACCACGCCTTCTCCGCCCATCATATGGTCCATCATGCTCAAGGCGGTGGAGGTAGACAGATAGACCATCACCGGGTCGATAGGCTGGGTCTGTTGGGGGGAATTTTCCCGGAAGTGGATGGTGACGTTGACCATAGCCAACACGTCGCCCTCGGTCAGGGCGTTGCTGAATTCGTAATACTTCTGCTCCTCGATACTCTCAACTTCTACCTCGCAGTTGGTGCGCAGTTGGGCGTTCAGGCGGGAGCTGATGACGCGGGTGTAATTTTCAAAGACGCCGTTGAGCATCTTGAGACGGTCTTTGGTAAACTTACGCGGAGTCGAAAAGTCATATTTCCGGTATTTTTTCTCCGGTTTTTCCTCTGTCTGCTCCGCGCTGTCCCCTCCGTTCCGCATCGAGTTCAAGAGTGCGTCGATTTGGCTTTGTGACAGAACCTCAGACATCGAATCACCTCACCTGCTCTGCCCGTTCTAGATTTTCTGCCCTGACGGTCCCATGCCGGGAGGCCGCCGGGGATATGGATTGTTTAATCGGTGCCGCTTTCGGCGGTGCTGTGTTTTGTGACTTCCAGCAAACTGGTGCCTGCCAGTTCCTCTTCCAGGTTCCGGCCGCTGATGACCATCTCCACACGGCGGTTATTGGCGCGGGTGGCGGCGGTCTTATTGCTGTCCACGGGCCGCCACTGACCGAAGGCTTCCGCCACCAGCCGTGCGGGGTGGATTTTGCTGTGCTGCTGGAGGAAGATGATGACGTTGGTGGCCCGGTCGCTGGCCAATTTCCGGTCGCCGGTGACGGGGTTCGGCTCATCGGGGTCCGCCTGAGCGGTGTGGCCTTGGACGCGCAGTTCCTCGATGTAGTCGGACACGCCGTCTAGGATGCCGCACACGCGGCCTAACATTTCGGTCGCTTCCGGGCGCAGGACCGCGCTGTCTCCGGCGAAGAAGGCGGTCTCGTTGAAGGTGACGTACACCTTGCCTCCGGACAGTTCCACGGCCAGGTTATTTTCCAGACCTTCCTCTTTGGCGTAGCTTTCGAGGGCGGCGGCCAGCTGTTCGATGGCGTCGTCGATATCGGTCTGGGTCATGTCGTCCGAGGGGACATCCACGAAACCGGCGTCATCAGGGGCGTCGGCGATGGGGCCGTTACCGCCCATTGTCTCGGTTGGGACGGGGATGGCCCGGGGGTTGAAGCTCATGACCAGGGCCTTATAGTTTTCCTCGCTGATGGTGGACATGGAGTAGAGCAAGACGAAAAAGCACAGCAGCAGCGTGACCATATCGCCGTAGGTATCCATCCAGTTGGCGCCGCCGCCTCCGCCTCGTTTCTTTTTCATTGGGTTTCCCTCCTTACGCTGCCGGGGCGTGGATCATTCGCTCTTTTCTTTTTTGCTGCTGTCCTCGGTGCGCACATCCTGTCCCATGTAGGTCAGCAATTTTTCCCGGAGGAATTTGGGATTCTCGCCGGACTGGATGGACATGATGCCTTCCACGATGATCTGTTTACAGAGGACCTCTTCCTGGTCGCGGATACGCAGGTTATTGGCGATGGGGCCGAAGAAGATATGGGCAAGGACGCAGCCGTACAGGGTCGTGATTAGAGCGGTACCCATATCCTGACCCAGAGAGGACGCGCCTCCGGCGTCCAGAGACATACCTTTCAGCATATTGATTAGGCCGACCAGGGTACCCACCATGCCGAAGGCGGGCGCGACGGAGGAAGCCTTGTCGTACATACTGGCGGCGTCCTCATGGCGGGCAGACATACATTCGATGTCGTTTTCCAGGATGCCGCGGACCTTATCGGGGTCGTTGGCGTCCACGATGAGCATGATCGCCTGTTTGAAAAAGGGGTCGTTTTGTTCGTTGGCCTTTTCCTCCAGGGAGAGCAGACCATTTTTCCGGGCTGTCTGGGCCAGCTCCACCAGCTGGTCTATGTAGTACATGGGGTCGAACTTCTTCGCGTTCAGGATGACCTTGATATGTTTTGGGATACACTTGAGCGTATCCGCAGGGAAACTGGCCACCACCACGGCGATGGTACACCCGATAGTGATGAAGATACTGGCCGCGTCGAAGAAGTTCAGGACGTTTTCGATTTTGAAGTCAAAAACGATAGGGGAGGCCAGGATATCGATCTTGATGGCCATGCCTAGGATGATGACCACGATGGAAGCAACGATACCGATCACGTAGGTTAAGTTCATTTTCCTTCTCTACCTCCAGCCGGGTGCCTTCCGCGCCCATCAGGATTTTATCTGTCCCGACCGCCCTCGATCAAGCGTTCCGCGTTCGGGTGCCAGGTCTGGTACGCCGTCGGCTGGGACGCCGTACAACAAACCAGTTTACTACTTTTTGTTACCGCTTGTCAACTACAGTAATTTCCCTGTGGATGTCCATTACCTTGGCGTTATATTCGGCGATTTTATGGATGATCTCCTCCGTACTCTCACGGACGAGGTAATAGTCGTGATTCATCATAACGATTTTGGATTCGGGGATGGATTCGATGTACTCGATCTGGAGATGGTTGACCAGGAATTTCTCATGGTTGCGTTTTGTCAGTACAATCATGCGTGGGACCCTCCTTTTCCATCGGCCGGACCGGCTGGGAGGCGGTCAGCCTCCCGGGCCGGTCCGCAGGTTGACTGGGTCAGTGTTAGCGTTTCATATTGACCAATTCCTCCAGCATGGAGTCGGTCACAGTGACGATACGGGTGTTGGCCTGATAGCCGCGCTGGGTGGTAATCATGTTGGCGATCTCCTGGGCCAGGTCGGTCTTGGACATTTCCAAGCCGCCGCCCAGCAGTTCGGTGTCGCTGGTCCGGATACGGAGACCGTCGATTCGGTCTTCTCCGCCGCCGCCACCGGCGGCGTTGGCGAGGGAGGAGTTGACGTAGCTCAGGCCCAATTCCTCCGCGCCGCCGCCCAGGATGGAGACGGTCAGCGCGCCGGAGCCGGGGCCGACTTTGTAGTAGGAGTTGCCGATCTGGGTCAGACCTTCGGAGTTGGTGACGTTGCCCACAGCGATGCAGGCGATTTTGACGACCTCGCCAGTATCGCGGCTGGTACCGGTGATGAGGCCGGTTTTGCTGTCGTAGGAGATGCCGGTAAACTCGGCCATAGACAGCTCTTCGCCGTCCTCGCCGGTGGCGTCATGGAGCCGGTTTGCGGCTGCGCCTGCGCCGGCGTCCGTGCCTCCGGCTGTGGGGTAAGCGATGGAGACCTCGCCGGTCTCGGACACGGCCACGCGGGGCACGCGGATGGGGACCAGCTGATCGGAGAAGATTGGGTCGCCGACTTCCTTTCCCTCGGGGATGGTGTCGCCCTCTTTATAGACGCCGGTGCAGAGGAAGCCGTAGACCACGCTGCCCTGACCGTCGGTCAGGTAGCCGTCGGCTTTGAAGGCGAAGTTGCCCACGCGGCTCAGGGTGAAGGCGGTCAAGCGGTTGACGTCGTCGGCGTCGCCCAGGAAGTTATTGGCGATATCCTTTGTGCCGACCAGGAAGAAGCCCTCGCCGTCCAGCATACAGTCGGTGGGCTTGCCGGTGACGGCGTAGTTACCGGTGGTCATATCGACGTCCACGGTTTTGAGGGACACGCCGTAGCCGATCTGGGACGGGTTACGGCCGCCGACGACGACGGTGCCGTCGGAACCGCCGCTCAGCTGGGTATAGATGGAGGTCGCGAAAACGGAACGTCCGGATTTATAGCTATTGGTGTTGATATTGGCGATATTGTTGCCGATGACGTTCAGGTTTTGCATATGAGTCCGCAGGCCAGCGATGGCCGCATACATGGAACCTGTCATAGTGTGTGCATTGACTCCTTTCGAGATTCTGGCGCCGCCCGTCCCGCGTCAATCGGGCGCGGGGCTAAAGGCATCCGAATCCGGTCCTGCCTTCTGTTATGATATTACAGGAACACGGCGCCGTCAATGTTGGTAAAGATATTTTCCCGCATTTCCTCCTGAGTGATGGCGGTAATGACCTTCGCGCTGGGCACATTGATGATGAAAGCCTTATCGGCGTCCATAGCCAGGATATTGGTCGCGCCTTTGGCCTGTGCCCGAAGCACGCTGCCAGCCAGCTGGTCCATCAAGTCGGGCGTGACTTGGATGCCGCGTTCTTCGGCCCGGGAGATGGCGTGTTTGGAGAAGGCTACGCCTTGGGGCTGCGGCGGCGCATTTTTGGCCAATTCCTGACGAAGGAGGGGAGCAAAGCCGCTTTTCTGACCGGTTTGTGGTTTGGTCTGGGGTGCGGCGGGCTGGAGCGGTCCCGATACGCGCTGGATCATTTCATTTCACCTCAGCCCTCTGTCGGAGTCGCGGGGTTGACCTGATTACCGGTATCTTCTGCGGGCAGGTCGCTGTTGCCCAGGTCCGCGCCCTCGTCCTTCGGGGCCGCCGGGACCACGGCAGGGGTTGTTTCCGTTTTGGTCTGGTCGGTATCTTCGCCGTCCGAAGTGGGGGGAACGACGGGTTTATGGACGATATCGTCCTCTTCCTTGTCATCTTCGCCCTCGCCGGGTTTTTCCTCTTCTTCGATCTTGGGCAGGCGGCCCACGGCCATGATGTCGCTGAGCTTATAGGTATCGTCCCCGGCGAAAATGACCTGTTCGCCGTTGGAGTAACCGGTTCCGGTGATGGTGACGACGATCTCCTGCAACTTGCCCTGTCCGTCGAGCTGTCCGATGGTGACTTCCTTCCCGACCAGGGACCCGGCGTACTGCATGACCACGGCATCCGTCACATTGGTGATTGCCTGAATGGACTGCATCTGGACCATTTGGTTGAGGATCTCGCCGGTATCGGCGGTATTGTCGATGGTCTGGTTCTGGAACTGGACGATCATCAGCTGAAGAAAATCTTGCATATCCAAGCTGGTATTATTTTTCCGGCTGGTACTTTTCTTGGCGGTGATGGAACTCATCCCGGAGAGGGCGTTCAAGTCCGCCATAAAGTTATTGGGCATATAGGGTTACACTCCTTTCCTGGGAAGTTCGCTGGTACGGGACTCATTCGCCGTCCATAGGGATCAAGCCCAGGCGCAGTTGTTGAATAAAGTCCTGACCATGATTTGGTTTACGGCGTTGCTGTTGTTGTTGCTGCTGGCTCTGGTCCTGACCGTTGTGGCCGTCGTAAGGGTTATCCTGACGTTGTTGGCTTTCCTGCTGACGCTGGACCTCCACCTGAACGTTTTCCTGACCGCTGCGGGCCAGCATGGCCTGCAAGTCGCCGGAGTGGCGTTCCAGAAGGCCGCGGGTTTCGTTGTTCTGTGCGCTCAGGGCCACGTGCAGCGCGCCGTCGCCGCTGCGGGTGATCTCGACGGTCACGGTGCCGAGGGATTCGGGGGTCAGCTGGAGTTTCACGGTAGACTCGCCTTTTTCCATCGCCTGGAGCAGCGGGGCGCTGACCTGCTGGGTCAAGTCTTTGGACTCGGTCTGTTCGGGCATAGGAGCTTCTCCGACCTTGATCGGGGCGGCTTTGACGTCCTCGAAGACCGGCTGACTGGCCTGGCTGGTGTGGAGGACCTCCAATTCTGGTTCTTCCTGTTCTTCCGCGGCGGGAGCGGTCTGGATCTGCGGGGTCTCCTCTTCGGCGGCGGGAAGATCCTGGGTCACACGGGGCTGGACGGTCTGGGGCAGTTCGGGCTGCGGTTCGGGCTGATCCTGGAAGGACTGTCCGGCTTGCGCGTCGGGCTGTTCCATGACCTGCTGGGGCGCGGCCACTTCGACGACGGGGACTTCTCCCAACTCGCTGGGGATTTCCGCGACGTTTTCCGGTGCGTCGGCTTCCAAGGGCTGGGCGTCGGGCACGAAAACAGAAAGGCCGCTGGACTCAGCGCTGACGAGGCCCGCCTGAACCAAGCGTTTCGCCATAGTCTGCGCATCCTCCTGTTGGGGAGCGTCCTGCTCTTCGGCAGCCTTTGGAGCGGACTCGCTCTTTTCGGCCGGAGCAGTTTCTTTGGCGGAGCGATCGGTTTGGGCGGACTGGGTCTTCTGGTCCAGCAGCTTTTGGAACTCGCTGGGGGTGGTACTGTCGCCTTTTGCGGCGGGCTTCGGCAGGTCTGTCTGAACGCTCATAGCCTGGAGCATGGCGAGCATACCGTTGTTTACCTGTTCCATCACACATTCACCTCCTTGGATTTTGTGGGGCTGCGTTTATTCCAAACGGCGCGAAATCGCGCCGGTTTGGGCGATTTTGTTGGGCTCACGCGCTGGCGCGCGCCCGGGCGGAGCTGATGAACTCGTCGATCAGGACTTCCTCGCTCTTCTGCACGGCCTTCTGGTACTGGCCGAGCTTTTTGTCCTTGAGCTTTTCCAGGGAAGAGGTCTCTTTTTTGGCCTCCACCACTTCCTGACGTTTGATTTCCTCCTGACGGCGCAGGTCCTCCAAGCGTTTGGTTTCGCGCTGGATATCCATTTCCAGCACGCGCAAGCCGTTCTGGTAGAGGGTCGCGTCCAGGATACTCATTCCTTCCGCTTTCCGCTGGCAGAACTCGGCGTTATAGTCCCGGTAGTGCTGCCAGACGTTCTCCAGAACGTTCTCCTGTTCCCGGACCTGTGCCAGGACCGCGGCGTGTTCGCCCCGCAAGGCGTCCAGCACCTGTTGTTTGTAAGCCAGCACGGTGTCCAGGGAGAACTTGAATTTCTTCATCCGTATTCGCACCTCAATAATGGATTACTTCAGGATGCGGGCCAACTCCGTCAGGCACTGTTCGTAGGAGAAGGCTTCGTTCACGTCCTGAGTCAGGAACGCGTTGACCGCGTCGATTTTGGACAGGGCGAAGTCCAGTTTCCGGTTACTTCCGGGCTTATACGCGCCGATTGCCACCAGGTCGGCGTTTTTCTCGTAGACGCTCAGGATATCCCGGATACGGGAAGCCAACTGGCGGTGTTCGGGCGAGACGATTTCGACCATCAGGCGGGAGATACTTGCGCTGACGTCGATTGCGGGGTAATGGTTGCTGTTGGCGAGCTGGCGGGAGAGGACGATATGCCCGTCGAGGATTCCGCGGACGGTATCGGCGATTGGCTCATTGGTATCGTCGCCTTCGACCAGGACGGTGTAGACGCCGGTGATGGAGCCGCGGCTGAAATTGCCGCTGCGTTCCAGGAGCTTGGGCATTTCGGCGTACATGGAGGGGGTGTAGCCGCGGGCGACGGGGGGTTCTCCGATGGCGAGTCCGATTTCCCGCTGGGCCATTGCGAAGCGGGTGAGGGAATCCATCATGAGAAGCACGTCGTAGCCTTGATCGCGGAAGTATTCGGCGATGCCGGTTGCGACGCTGGGGCATTTCATGCGGAGCATAGCGGGCTGATCGGAGGTCGCCACGACCAGGACGGAACGTTTCATGCCCTCTTCGCCCAAGTCTTTCTGGACAAATTCGAGGACTTCGCGGCCGCGTTCGCCTACCAGAGCGATGACGTTGATATCCGCGGTGACGTTTTTGGCGATCATGCCCATGAGGGTAGATTTTCCCACGCCGGAACCGGCGAAGATCCCGATCCGTTGTCCTTTGCCGATGGTGATGAGGCCGTCGATGGCTTTCACGCCGAACTGGATACGTTCTCGGATTGGGGGACGTTGGAGGGGGTTGATGTAGCCGCCGCCGACGCAGTAGGGCGAACCGCCTTCGAAGGGAGCTTTGCCGTCGATGGGCTGGCCCAAGGCGTTGATGATGCGGCCCCGGAGGAACTCTCCCACGCGGAGCGTGAGCTGAGCGCCGGTATTGCGGACGAAATTCCCGGCGGAGATGCCGTTCATATCGGAGTAGGGCATAAGTAAGATGTGGTCGTTTTTGAAACCTACGACTTCGGCAGTCACCTGGCCGCCGGAGTCGCCGTTATAGATGCGGCAGATATCGCCTACGGCGGCGCGGCCGCCGGAGGCTTCGATAGACATACCGACGATATTTTCGATTTTCCCGGTGAGGCTGTAGGGTTCGGCGTTGTAGACCTGGCGGGTCATCTGCTGAAAGACGGAAGGCATATGGATTCTCCTGTCACGCGGGTGGGATTCAGAACAAATTCATACCGGATGCGCTGTTGGCGGTATCCATCAGGATGGTGCGCAGGTTGTTCAGTTGCGTTGCCGCGCTGGCGTCCACGATTTCGTCGGGCATTTCGATGATGCAGGTGCCGGACTCGTCGTCGGCGATAGGGATGATCCGCACGCGGTCGGACAGCGCGCTGAGGGCTTTGGTCAGGGAGGCGGGCACTTGACTCATTCGTTTGGCGTCGCACTCCGAGATATAGATATGGACCCATTCTTTCCGTTTCCGCTTATCGATTGCGCTTTGGATCATGCGGCTGATGACGTCGCCGCTGCTTTTGAGGCTGACGCACACGACTTTTTCGGCGACGGCCATTGCGAGGTCGCGCAGGTCGTCCACGCACTCGTCCATCTGGCGGTCGAGGACGGCTCCGGCGCGTTCCAGGAACTGCTCCACGTTTTTTTCCAGGACTTTGGCCTGTTCTTCGCGCTGTTTGTGGACTTCGGCGGTTGCCTGAGCCATACCTTGGACGTAGCCGTCCTGAAAGCCGACTTTCCGGGCCTGTTCGGTGACGGCGTCGGCTTCCTGCTGGGCGTCCTGACGGGCTTTTTCCAGGATTGCTTCGGCCTCTCGCCGGGCGTCGGCCAGGATTGCTTCAGCTTGGACTGCGGCGAAGTCGATAGGATTTTCTTCGGGTTCGGTCTCAGGAGGGGCTGGCTCGTCGGGCGGCGCGGAGGAGATCGGGGTAAACTCCTCCGCGTCGGGCGGCAGTTCGTCGTCGAAGGAAGGCAATCCTTCCAATTCGGCACGGTCCGCGGCGGCCAATTCCTGCGCGTCGGGGAACTGGTACGGTTCGGCTTTTGTCCGGGAAAAGACTTTGAATATGTTAGGCAATGATATCGTCCTTTCCACCCTTTGCGATTATGATCTCGCCCTTCTCCTCCAAGCCGCGGATGATATCCACGATACGCTGTTGAGCGTCTTCGACGTCCTTCATGCGGACATTGGTTGTGATTTCCAAGTCGTCCCGGATGGACTGGGCCATACGGGTGGACATATTTTTGAACAGTTTGGCGGCGACCTCTTCGTTGGCGACTTTGAGGGCCAGGACCAGATCTCTGGGGTCGCAGTCGCGGACGAAGCGCTGCACGGAGCGGTCGTCCATTGTGATGATATCCTCGAAGACGAACATACGCTTGCGGATCTCGTCGGCGAGTTCCTGATCGTGTTCGGCGAGTCCGTCGAAGATATTTTTCTCGCTGGAGCGGTCCAGATTGTTCATGACGTCGGCCACGTAATCGATGCCGCCCACCTTGACGTTGCTGCTGGTGACGATGTTGGAGAATTTCTTTCGCATATCGGCCTCCACGATCTTGACGGCGGCGGGGGAGACGCTTTCGATTTTGGCCATACTTTCGACGACCTGGACCTGTCTGCGCTCATCCAGCTGGGAGATGACGGACGCGGCTTTGCTGGCGTCCACGTAGGACAGCACCAGTGCGATTGTCTGGGCGCGTTCGTTCTGGAGGGCGGTAAAGAGGGCTTTCTCGTCGGCTTTTTCCATGAAGGAGAAGCTGCGGTTCTGGAGGGATTTGGTGACGCGGCCCAAGAGTTCGTCGGCCATTTCGGGGCCGTAGGCTTTTTCCAGGACGGTCCGGGCGTATTCCAAACCGCCTTCTGTGACGGCGCGGTTGGTGCAGATCGGAAGAGCACACGTCTGAACTCCAGTCACAACAGGTTATCTC
>CANDKT010000008.1 GCA_947385365.1 uncultured Bacillota bacterium
ACTTGGCGTAGCAGCCGCCCTCGAAGTTGAACACGGAGTCGTCGGCCCAGCCGTGTTCGTCGTCGCCGATGAGTTTCCGGTTGGGGTCGGCGGACAGGGTGGTCTTACCGGTGCCGGACAGGCCGAAGAAGATGGCGGAGTCGCCTGCGTCGCCGATGTTGGCGGAGCAGTGCATGGGGAAGATGCCTTCCTTGGGCATGAGGTAGTTCATGACGGAGAAGACGGACTTTTTGATCTCGCCGGCGTACTGGGACCCAGCGATGAGGACCATTTTCTTCTCGTAGTCGATCATGATGGCGGCCTCGGAGTTGACGTGGTCGCGTTCGGGGACGCACTTGAAGCCGGGGGCGGCGATGACGGTGAAGTCCGGGCTGTAGTTAGCCAGCTGCTCTTCGGTGGGCCGCAGCAGGAGCTGATGGATGAACAGGTTCTGGGAAGCCAGCTCGTTGATGATGCGGAAGGCTTTGGTGTACTTGGGGTCGGCTCCGGCGAAGCCGTCGAAGATGAAGACCTCGCGGTTCTGGAGGTAGGCGACCATTTTCTCGTACAGGGCGTCGAAGATCTCCTGCGTTGTGGGCACGTTGACTTTGCCCCAGGCGATGTCGTCATGCACTCCGGCGGAATCGACGATGAACTTGTCGTCGGGGGACCGGCCGGTGTACTTCCCGGTGTTGACGCACAGCGCGCCGGTGTTGTTCAGGTAGCCCTCGCCCCGAGCCAGAGCCTTCTCCACCAGGACGGCGGGGGAGAGGTTGCGATAGACGGCGCTGGGATTGATGATACCCAGAGCCTCCAGACCATAGGTTTCCATGATAAACTCCTCCTTAATAAATAGTGAAAAGGGTCATCCAATTCCGATCATGGGATATTCTACCCCATTTTTCCTCAGATGGCAAGAGAGAACAGCGGAAAAAAGCGGAATAGGCGAAAAAATCAAACCAAGCCCCGCAAAGCGCGGGACAGTTGGGCAAATTGAGGGATGGTCAGCTGTTCGCCTCGGACGTTGGCGGGCAGACCGCAGCGTTCGATGGCCTGCGCCAACTCTTGTTTCGGCTGTGTCCGGAGAGAAGCGGACAGGCTGTTGAGCAAGGTCTTGCGCCGCAGGGCGAAAGCGCTCCGCACAATCAGGAAGAAGTGTTCCGGATCGTCCACATCCTCCGGCGCGGGCTGGGGCGTCAGCTGTACCACGGAGGACGTCACCTTCGGCGCGGGAAGGAAACACTCCGGCGGCACATCGAAGAGCGGCTTCACCCCGGCGTGGAACTGGCAGAAGACCGAAAACGCACCGTACTCCGCCGTTCCCGGCGCGGCGCAGATACGCCGGGCGACTTCCCGCTGGACCATCACTGTGATCGTCGAAAAGCATTGGGCCATGACCAACGCTGTGAGAGCGGGTGAGGTGATGTTGTAGGGGAGGTTCGCGCAGGCCAGGGGCGTCAGCCCCTCGAACTTCTCCCGCGCCAGGGCCGGGACGTCCGTTTTGAGTATGTCCCCCGGCACGATTTCCACGTTGCCGCAGTCCGCCAGCGTCTCCGCCAGGATCGGCAGCAGCGCGCGGTCCAGCTCCACCGAGACCACCCGTTCCGCACGCGCGGCCAGCTCGCGGGTCAGCGGTCCGATACCCGGCCCGATCTCCAGCACGCCTGTTCCAGGACCCGCGCCGGAAAGACGGGCGATCTCCCGCGGCACCCAGTCCGCGACCAGGAAATTCTGCCCCATAGATTTGGAAAACCGGAACCCGTGCCGTTCCAGCAGCGCCTTGAGCTGTCTGATCTCGCAGAGATCCATACTGTCAACCCCTCAAATCAAGCTCTTTTGCGTTCTTTTTCCGGGAAAAAGGACGCTCCGCTGCTATTGTATATGCGGGAACGTCCGATTGCAAGAAAATTTGTCTCAAAGCTCTTGTTGAAGGCGTCGGAATCTGTTATAATTTTCAGTAAATAATAATGTACCTTTGGTACATACAGGAGTGATGACATGGCAACATTAAAGGAGTTGGCGGAACGGACCGGTTACGCTCCGGCGACGATCTCCCGCATCCTGAGCAACGACCCGTCCTTCTCCGTGACCCCGGAGGCCCGCCGGAAAGTGCTGGAAGAGGCGGGACGTCTGAACTACTCCGCCACTCGGAGCCGCCGGGGCCGCACGCCGAAAGGAATCCTGCGGATCGGACTGGCCGAGATGCTCACGCCGGTGCAGCAGCTGGACGACCCTTATTACTTGTACCTCAGCGGCTTTGTCCGTCAGGGCTGCAAGGACCGGCGTTATACCTGCCTGCCTCTGGAGTGCAAAGGAGACGCGATGTTCCTCCCCCCGGAAGGGGAGCGGCTGAATGGAGTCGTTGCCATCGGCCTGTTTACTTCCCTGCAAATCGAATCGCTGGCCGCGCTGACTCCCAACGTGATCTTTGTGGACTCTTCCCCCTTCGAGAGCCGTTTCGACGCGGTGGTCCTGAACTATAAGCTGGGGATCTCCCTGGCTCTGGAACACCTGACCAGTCTGGGACACCGGCACATCGGTTTCATCGGGCCGACCTACAAGCTGGACGATTACCGGCAGCGCGCCCTTGAGGTGCGCCGCACGCTGTTTTCTCAGCAGATCGAGGAGCGGGGATTGGCGTTGGAACCGGCGTGGCTCCTGGAGTGCCCTATGGAGGTCCCGGCCGCGACCCGCGCGGTGGAGGAGTTCTTGAACTCTGGAGCGGCCAGACCGACCGCGTTTCTATGCGCCAACGAGGAAGTCGCCATCGGCGCGGTCCGCGCCCTGGAACGCGCCGGACTCGCCGTCCCCGACGCGGTCTCCGTGGTCTCCTTCAACGACACGCCCCGGTCCGCGCTGGTGGAACCGCCTCTGACCTCCGTGTCCACCCACGTGGAAGAAATGGCCTGCACCGCCCTGCGGCTGCTGGCGGAACGCGCCGAACTCCACGACCGCGAGCCCGTGCGGACCGTGCCGCTGAAAGTCGTCGTCCCGCCGTCCCTGGTGGTGCGCGACAGCACAGGTCCGGCGGCAGAATGACGGAGCTTTGGCGTATTGCCCAAAAATTTTCTGTAAAATTGTACAGAAGGCCGAAATTTGAGAAAGTGAACGTTAGGGCTTGAATTTTTAGTAAAAATTAAATATACTGGAAACACAAACAAAAAGAGGTGACACTTTTATGAAGACTTGTCAAACTCTGCTCACTGCCCTGGAATCCGGCGAATACGACCAGCAGTTAGCCGCTCTCTACGCCCTGGACGGAAAGTCTGAGAGTCTCGACCTGGCCCGTAAACGCGCCATCCGCGTCGCCGAGGGTCTGCAACTGGCTTTCTCCCCCAGCGAGAAGACCCCCGCCGCGCTCTTCAGCGGCCCGGGCCGCACGGAAATCGGCGGCAACCACACCGACCATCAGCACGGTCACGTCCTGTGCGGCAGCGTGGACCTGGATATGCTGGCCTGCGCCGTCCCCAACGGCTTGAACAAGATCCGCATCCTCTCCGAGGGCTACGCCGCCCTGGAAGTGGAACTGGACTCCCTGCTCCCCCGGAAAGAGGAGATCAATACCTCCGCCGCTCTGGTGCGCGGCGTCGCCGCGAAAGTTCAGGAGTTGGGCTACGACCTCAAGGGCTTCGACGCCTACGTGACCTCCACCGTGCTGTCCGGCTCCGGGCTGTCCTCCTCCGCCGCCTACGAGGTGCTGATCGGAAACATCCTCAACCGCTTCTGCTGCGACGGGAACATGGACGCCATCGAGATCGCCAAGACCGGCCAGTACGCCGAGAACATCTACTTCGGCAAACCCTGCGGCCTGATGGACCAGATGGGTTCCTCCGTGGGCGGCGCGGTGGCCATCGACTTCGCCGACCCCAAAGCCCCCGTCGTGGAACAGGCCGGGTACGACTTCACCAAGTCCGGCCACGCCCTGTGCATCGTCGACACCGGCTCCTGTCACGCCGACCTCACCGACGACTACGCCGACATCACCCGCGAGATGAAAGCCGTCGCCGCCCACTTCGGCAAGGAAGTGCTGCGGGACGTCACAGAAGACGAGTTCCGCGCCGCGATTCCCTCCCTCCGGGTGCGCTGCGGCGACCGCGCCGTTTTACGCGCCATCCACTTCTTCGACGACGACCGCCGGGCTGTGCAGGAAGCGCAAGCCCTTGAAGAGGGCGACTTCAACCGCTTCCTCGCCCTGGTGAACGCCTCCGGGCTGTCCTCCGCCCTGAACCTCCAGAACACCTGGTCCATCGCCGATCCCAAACAGCAAGCCATCCCCTTGGCGTTGGCGGAAGGTACGCGGCTGCTGAACGGCGCGGGCGCGATCCGCGTCCACGGCGGCGGTTTCGCCGGGACCATCCAGGCGTTCGTCCCCAATGATCGGCTGGAACTCTTCAAGACCGTGATGGAATCCCTGCTGGGCGCGGGGAAGTGCCACATCCTCCACATCCGGCCTCAGGGCGGCTGCGTGGTCGCGGAGTAAAACGGAAGTCTTACGGGGAACACCCCCTGACTATGAAAGGAGAAACGATTCGAAATGTCTATTCTTGTTTTGGGCGGAGCCGGTTATATCGGGTCCCACACCGTCTACGAACTCATCGACGCCGGGCGCGACGTGGTCGTCGCCGATAACCTCCAGACCGGCTTCCAGGCCGCCGTCCACCCCAAAGCCCGCTTCTACCAGCTGGACATCCGCGACCGCGCCGCGTTGGACGTGCTGTTCCAGGCCGAGAAGATCGACGGCGTCATCCATTTCGCCGCCTCCTCTCAGGTGGGCGAGTCCATGTCCAATCCCCTGAAGTACTACGACAACAACCTCTACGGTACTATGGTACTCCTTCAAGCTATGGTGGCCCACGGCGTGGACAAGATCGTCTTCTCCTCCACCGCCGCCACTTACGGCGAACCCGAACAGATTCCCATTCTCGAGACCGACAAGACCGTTCCCACCAACTGTTACGGCGAAACGAAACTGTCGATGGAAAAAATGATGGCCTGGACCAGCAAAGCCCACGGCTTGCGCTACGTCGCCCTGCGCTACTTCAACGCCTGCGGCGCGCACCCCTCCGGCAAGATCGGCGAGGCGCACAACCCTGAGACCCACCTGATCCCCGTCATCCTCCAAGTGCCCAACGGCCAGCGGGAAAAATTGTCCATCTTCGGCGGCGACTACCCCACCAAAGACGGCACCTGCGTCCGGGACTATATCCACGTCACCGATCTGGCGCAGGCCCACATCCTGGCTCTGGATTACCTGCTCAAGGGCGGCGAAAACAACGTCTTCAACCTGGGCAACGGCGTAGGCTTCACCAACAACGAGGTCGTGGAAGTCGCCCGGAAAGTCACCGGTCACCCCATCCCCGCCGAGATCGCCCCCCGCCGCGCCGGGGATCCCGCTCAGTTGGTCGCCTCCTCCGAGAAGGCCAAGACCGTCCTGGGCTGGAAGCCTCAGTACGCCGACCTGGAGACCATCGTCGCCTCCGCCTGGAACTGGCACAAAGCCCATCCCCACGGCTACGAGGAGGCGTGAGACACATGATCGACAGCGCTGTTTCCAAACTGGCCGCCTACGCGCTGCGTACCGGCCTGATTCAGGAAAGTGAGTACACCTGGGCCATCAACACGATTCTGGACGTCCTCAAGCTGGATAGCTACACCGACCCCGGTCAGGAATGGGGAGACCTGGAACTGGCTCCCATCCTGGAAGAGCTGCTGGACGACGCCTACGCCCGCGGCGTGCTGACGGAAAACTCCGTGGTCTACCGCGACCTGTTCGACACCGAACTCATGGGCCGTCTGACGCCCCGTCCCTCTCAGGTCATCGCCCAGTTCAAGGGCCTGGAACGCTTCACTTCCCCCGTGGCGGCCACCGATTGGTACTACAAATTCAGCCAGGACACCAACTATATCCGCCGGGACCGCATCGCGCGGGATATGAAGTGGAAGGCTCCCACGGAGTACGGCGACCTGGACATCACCATCAACCTCTCCAAGCCCGAGAAAGACCCGAAAGCAATCGCGGCCGCGAAAAATCTCCCTGCTTCCGCCTACCCCCGCTGCCAGCTGTGCGCCGAGAACGAGGGCTACGCCGGCCGCGTCAACCACCCCGCGCGTCAGAACCACCGCATCATTCCCATTTCCATCAATGGTTCCCCCTGGTTCTTGCAGTACTCCCCCTACGTCTACTACAACGAACATTGCATCTGCCTGAACAGCGAACACGTGCCGATGAAGATCGACCGGGCCTGCTTCGCCAAACTGCTGGACTTCGTGCAGCAGTTCCCCCACTACTTCGTCGGCTCCAACGCCGACCTGCCCATCGTAGGCGGCTCCATCTTAGCCCACGACCACTTCCAAGGCGGACGCTACACCTTCGCAATGGAACGCGCTGAAGTGGAAACACCGGTCACGTTCCCGGGCTTCGAGGACGTGCAGGCCGGTATCGTCAAATGGCCCATGTCGGTCGTGCGCATCACCAGCGAAAAACCGCAGCGTTTGATCGACCTGGCCGACAAGATCCTTGCGGCCTGGCGGGGGTACAGCGATGAGAGCGCGTTCCTCTTCGCCGAGACCGACGGAGAACCGCACAATACCATCACTCCTATTGCCCGCCGCCGGGGGGAGAAGTTTGAACTGGACCTGGTCCTGCGCAACAACATCACCACCGAAGAACACCCCTTGGGCGTCTACCACCCCCACGCGGAACTGCACCACATCAAAAAGGAGAACATCGGCTTGATCGAGGTCATGGGCCTGGCCGTCCTCCCCGCCCGGCTCAAAGAGGAACTGGCCGCTGTCGCGGACTGCCTGGCTTCCGGCGGCGACCTGCGCGCCAGTGAACTGACCGCCAAACACGCCGATTGGGCGGAACATTTCGCTCCCAACTACACCATTACACAGGAAAACGCGATGGATATCGTGCAAAAAGAGACCGGTCTGGTCTTCGCCAAGGTCCTGGAACACGCCGGGGTCTACAAACGTACCCCCGAGGGCAAAGCCGCCTTCCTGCGCTTCCTGGAAACGATACGGTAACGAACCTACAGCCGTCCGTCTCCCCGCACGGGGAGAGCGGACGGCGGCGGAAATTTTTCAAAAAAAGATTGACAGCTCCGCGCCAGGGTGCTAGAATAAATCAACCTACCAGAGCAAAGAGGAGGCTCCCGCCCCAATGAAAAATCAGTTTGCAGCGTTCTACTTTAGCAGCTTTTACTTTTTTGGCTTCGGTGTCAACAAGGTAAAAGTGCTTTTTGCTGCGAACAAGGATACGAGCTTCCCGGTGTAGGTACAGGGGATCGTAATCAGGGCCTGTGGTGAAAAACACTTCACCGCAGGCCATTTTTGTTACCCTGAGTAACTGCCGCTTTAAAGCGTGAGAAAGGATCGAGTGCAAGTCATGATTATCATTGTCAAACCGGAGGCCAAAGAAGAACGTGTGCAGGACCTGATCCACTGGATCGAAGGTCAGAACCTGCGCACCCACGTGTCGACAGGCGACTACACCACCATCATCGGCATCATCGGCGACACCAGTAAGCTGGACGATGACCTAATCAGCGGTCTGGATATCGTGCAGGGCGTCAAGCACGTGTCGGAACCCTACAAGAGCGCGAACCGGAAATTCCACCCCCTGGACTCCGTCATCGAGGTGGGCGAGCAGAAACTCAAAGTCGGACACGGGAACTTCGCGCTGATCGCCGGGCCGTGTTCCGTGGAGACCGAAGAACAGATCATCTCCGTGGCCAAGAGCGTCAAAGCCGCTGGCGCGACGATGCTCCGCGGCGGCGCGTTCAAGCCCCGCACGTCTCCCTACGACTTCCAGGGCCTGAAAGCCGACGGCATCGAACTGCTCCTGGAAGCAAAACGCGAGACCGGTCTGCCTATCGTCACCGAGATCATGAACGCGAACCATCTGCCGCTCTTCGAGGACGTGGACGTCATCCAGGTCGGCGCGCGGAATATGCAGAACTTCGAGCTGCTCAAAGAGTTGGGCAAGACCAAAAAGCCCATCTTAATCAAACGCGGCTTGGCCAATACCATCAAGGAACTGCTGATGAGCGCGGAGTATATCATGGCCAGCGGCAATGAAAACATCATCCTCTGCGAGCGGGGTATCCGTACTTTCGAGACCGCGACTCGGAATACCTTGGATCTGTCCGCCGTCCCCGTCCTCCACGAACTGACTCACTTGCCTGTCATCGTCGATCCCAGCCATGCGACCGGCGTGGCCCGGTACGTCAAGCCGATGGCAATGGCTGCCGCCGCTTGCGGGGCGGATGGTCTGATTATCGAAGTCCACAACGACCCGCCGCACGCCTTGTGTGACGGCGCGCAGTCTCTGCGTCCGGAACAGTTCGAGGACGTCGCAAAGGCCGTTCAGGCGATTCGTGACGTTTCCACGCGGTTGTGATCCGGCCTCCCTTGACAAAACCTAGAAAAGAAGGTGCGTCTCAATGAAAACCTTGCCAGTGGAAACCTCCCGTCCCTACGAGATCAAAATTGCACGGGGCTTACTGCCGCGGGCCGGGATATTGTGCCGTCAGGCGTTGCCGCAGGCCAAAAAGTTGGCCGTCGTCACCGACAGCAACGTCCTGCCGCTGTACCTGGGACGTTTGGCGGACAGTCTGAAAGCCGCAGGGTTTCAGGTGCAGTGCCTGACCGTCCCCGCCGGGGAAAACGCAAAGTGTGCGGAACAACTGGTCGTTCTTTGGGAGAAAATGATGGGTTCCGGCATGACCCGTACCGACGGCGTAGTCGCGTTGGGCGGCGGGGTCGTGGGCGATTTGGCGGGTTTCGCCGCCGCGACCGTGCTGCGCGGGGTGAATTACGTTCAGATCCCGACAACGCTTTTGGCTCAGGTAGACTCTTCCGTGGGCGGCAAGGTCGCCATCGACCTTCAGGCAGGGAAGAACTTGGCCGGGGCGTTCTGGCAGCCCAGTTTAGTCATCATCGACCCCGATTGCCTGAACACGCTCCCGGACCGTGTGTTCTCCGACGGTATGGCGGAGGTCATCAAGTACGGCTGTATCCGGGACCGGGCGTTTTTTGATTTGCTGGACGCCTGCGGCGGTCGGGCTGGGGTAATGGAACACATCGAAGACGTCATCCTCACCTGCTGCGACATCAAGCGGAAGGTCGTGCTGGCTGACGAGCGGGACACCGGAGAACGAATGGTCCTCAACTTCGGCCACACCATCGGCCACGCCTTCGAGAAGGCGGGACACTACGAGACCTGGACCCACGGGCAAGGCGTAGCCGCCGGGATGAACTGGGCCGCTCAGATCGGCGTAGGGCTTGGCGTCACGCCGCCGGAGGCCGTGGAACCGGTTCAGAACATCCTGGAGAAGTACGACTTGCCGGTTGACATCCCCTGTCCGTGGGACGTGATGACCAATGCGGTCTTGCGGGACAAGAAGAACTTGGCGGGTAAGATCAACCTGATCGTGATGGAACGTTTAGGCCACGCGGTCCCGTACCCGCTCACCTTTGACCAACTGCTGGAACAGCTGGAGGCCATGCGGGAGGTAAGACCGTGGATGTGCTGATTGCTCCGGCGTCTCTGGTTGGAACGGTGACGCCGCCCCCAAGCAAAAGTCAGGCACACCGGGTCCTGCTGGCTATGCTGCTGTCGGGAGGGGAGGGGACCGTCTCCAATCTGACCACCTCTCAGGACATTGAAGCCACTCAACGCTGTGCTGCCGCGCTCAAGGCGTCGGGGAACGGTCTGCCTCTGCTGGACTGCGGGGAATCCGGGTCCACGCTGCGGTTCCTCATCCCGATTGCATTAACGCTCCGGGGCGGGGGCCGGTTCACCGGGCGGGGACGGCTGATGGAGCGGCCTCAGAAGCCCTACTTCGATCTGTTCGACCAGAAAGGCGTCTCCTACGAGCAGAAAAACGGCGTCCTCACCGTACAAGGCGCCCTGACGCCAGGGGAGTACCCCTTGCCCGGCAACGTGTCCAGTCAATTTGTCACCGGGCTTCTGTACGCTCTGCCCCTGCTGGAGGGGGAGAGCCAAATCGTACTCACCTCGCCGCTGGAGTCCCGGAGCTACGTGGACATGACCCTGAAAACTTTGCGCGACTTCGGCGTGACGGCGGAGAACCGGGGCTATGAGACCTTCACCGTTCCCGGAAACCAGCGGTTCCAGGCGAGAGATGTGACCATTGAAGCGGACTGGTCTCAGGCGGCGTTCTGGTATGCGGCGATGTTCCTGAAACATCTGGTGGACGTGGTGGGGCTGGACCCGGATTCCGCCCAAGGGGACAAGGTGATCGGAGACTTTTTCGTCCAGCTGTGCCAGGAAGAAGATTTGGACTTGGACCTGTCCGATTGCCCCGACTTAGCCCCGCCTCTGGCGGTGATGTCCGCGTTTCGGGCAGGCCGAACAACGCGTTTAGTCAACGCCGCGCGGCTGCGTATGAAGGAAAGCGACCGGTTGAACTCCGTGGCCCGAACGCTGAACGCGTTGGGCGCGCAAGTGGAGGAGGGATCGGACCGTTTGGTCATCCGGGGGCGGGACCGCTTGGAAGGCGGCGCGGAGATTGATTGCTGCAACGACCACCGGATCGCTATGATGGCCGCCATTGCTGCGACCCGATGCCGTCAAGCGGTCACTTTGCGGGGGGCGGAGTGCGTCAGGAAGTCCTACCCGGAATTTTGGGAACACTACCGTATGTTAGGAGGAAACGCGCATGTCTTTGTATCTGGGTAAAAATTTGCAAGTGTCCATTTTCGGCCAGTCGCACGCGCCAGCGATTGGAGTCACAGTAGACGGTCTGCCAGCGGGGGAAGCGGTGGATTTGGAAGCGTTGGAACGGTTCCTTCAACGCCGCGCGCCGGGCCAGGACCCTACCGCTACCGCTCGCAAGGAGGGGGATAAGCCGAAGATTCTCTGCGGACTGCTGGAGGGCCGCACTTGCGGCGCGCCTCTGGCCGCGGTCATCGAGAACACCAACACACGCGCCCAAGACTACGACCAGTTTCAGGACATACCCCGCCCCGGCCACGCCGACTACACTGCGCACGTGCGGTATGGAGGGTTTCAGGACGCGGCGGGCGGCGGGCATTTTTCCGGGCGGCTCACAGCGCCTCTGTGCATTGCCGGAGCGATTTGCATCCAGATCCTGGAACGGCGGGGAATCGAGATTGCCGCGCACGTCCGCACCATTGCTGGAGTAGAGGACCGGCCTTTCGACCCGATGGGGGAGGACCTGGAAACGCTTCGGGCGTTGAAAAGCGCCTCGTTTCCGGTGCTGGACCCGGCGGCGGAGGCGAAAATGCGTGCTGTGATTTTGGAAGCGAAGGAACAGCTGGACTCCGTGGGCGGCGTAGTGGAATGTATCGCCTGCGGTGTGCCCGCAGGGCTTGGAGGTCCGATGTTCGGCGGCATGGAGAGCCGCTTAGCCGCCGCGCTCTTCGGCGTACCCGCCGTCAAAGGCGTGGAGTTCGGCGCGGGCTTTGAAGCCGCGCGTCTGCGCGGCTCGGAGAACAACGACCCGTTTGTTATCAAAAATGGGGCCGTTTCCCTGAAATCGAACCGCGCCGGTGGTATTTTAGGCGGCATTACGGACGGGATGCCTCTGCTTATGCGCGTGGCGTTTAAACCTACGCCGTCCATCGGACGGGAGCAGGACAGCGTGTCGCTCACCCGGAAGACACCGGAGAAGCTCAAAGTTCACGGCCGGCACGACCCGTGTATCGCGCCGCGTGCGGTCCCGGTTGTGGAAGCCGCCGTCGCTGTGGTGTTGCTGGACGCCTTGCTGTCCTGACCAGGCGTGCGCAGTCACCCTGTACCCCGATGCTGTGAAGCCTTGGCGATAACAAAGAAAGGAAGAGGAACATGGACCAGAATTTAGAAGCCCTGCGGGGCAAGATCGACGAGATCGACGAGAAGATTGTGGAGCTGTTCAAGACGCGGATGGAGTTGTCCGGCGAGATCGCGAACTGCAAGAAAGCGGGCAACTTGCCGGTCTTAGCGGCGGGACGGGAACGCGCTCTGCTCAACCGGGTCGGGCAACAGGCGGGAGAAGAACTGGCCGATTACACCCAGTCGGTGTACCGGACGATCCTGTCCGCCAGCCGCTCTTACCAGAACGGAAAGATTGGGAAGGCGTCGGTTCTGTACGCCGGTATCCGGCAGGCGTTGGAAGCGACGCCGGAGCTTTTCCCGCAGCGGCCCACCGTGGCCTGCAAGGGCGTGGAGGGTTCCTACACCCAGGCGGCCTGCGACCGGTTGTTCAAGGCTCCGGCGATGATGTATTTTCAGACTTACGACCATGTGTTCCGCGCCGTCGAGAGCGGGATGTGTCAGTATGGCATTCTGCCTATCGAGAACAGCAGCGGCGGTTCGGTGAAAGCGGTGTATGATCTGATGCTCCGCCATAATTTTTCGATTGTCCGTTCTGTACGGATGGGGGTCAGCCAAAACCTGATGGCTCGCAGCGGGGTCCGGGAAGCGGATATCCGGGAGCTGTTCGCCAATGAGCAGGCCATCGACGAGTGCGCGGGGTATCTGGCCGGGTTGAAAGAGGTCAAGGTGACGGTGACGGAGAACGCCGCCACGGCGGCGCGTATGGCGGCGGAGGACCAGAACGGGACAGCTGGAGCGTTGTCCGCTCGGTTCTGCGCGGAACACTTCGGGCTGGAGATCTTGCGGGAGAACCTTCAGGACCAGGACAATAACTACACCCGTTTCATCTGCATTTCCAAAAAGCCGGAGATTTACCCCGGCGCGGACCGTACCACGCTGATGATGACGCTGCCGCACAAGCCCGGTTCTCTGTACAACGTGCTGGCGAAGTTCTACGCGCTGAACATCAACCTCCAGAAGTTGGAGAGCCGTCCTCTGCCTGGCCGGGAGTTTGAGTTCATGTTCTACTTCGACATCGAGGCGTCCGTCTACGCCCCCGAGGTGGAGCGGCTGTTCCGGGACTTGGAAGCGGACAGTGAACAGATGCGTTACCTGGGCAGCTACAACGAGGTCACGGGCTGATGGGACCGGAGGAGTTCGGCCTGATCGGGGAGAAACTGGGACACAGTTTTTCCCCTGCCATCCACCGGCAGCTGGGTGATTACAGCTACCGGCTGATCGAGCTGGCCCCGGAAGAGCTGGGACCGTTCCTGGAACGCGGCGCGTTTCGGGGCCTGAACGTGACCATCCCCTACAAAAAGGCGGTCATCCCGTACTGCGGGACGCTGACCGCTCAGGCGGAACGGATCGGCAGCGTCAACACCATCGTGAAGCGTCCGAACGGTTCCCTGCTGGGGCACAACACAGACTACGACGGTTTTGTTTGGCTGCTCCGCGCCGCCGGGGCGCGGGTGGAGGGACGGAAAGCCTTAGTATTGGGCACCGGAGGCGCTTCCCTCACCGTCCGCGCCGTGCTTCAGGACTTGGGAGCGGGGGAGATCGTATCCATTTCCCGCTCCGGACCGGACAACTACCAGAACCTGGAACGTCACGCCGACGCGAAGATTTTGGTCAACGCGACCCCGGTGGGGATGTACCCCAAAACCGGCGTGTCGCCGGTGGAATTGTCGTGTTTCCCTCAGCTGGAGGGCGTGTTCGACCTGATCTACAACCCCGCGAAAACGAAACTGCTGCTGGACGCGGAACGGCGGGGGTTGATTTTCGCCAACGGCTTAGGGATGCTGGCGGCGCAGGCGAAAGCGGCGGCGGAGCTTTTCCTGCAACAAGATATCCCGGACGAACGGGTGGAGGAAATCGTTCAGGATATGGAGAAACGGACCAAAAATCTGCTGTTAGTGGGGATGCCCGGCTGCGGAAAGAGTACGGTAGGTCGATTGCTGGCCCAGCGTCTGGGCCGGGAACTGGCCGATTTGGACGCGCTGATCGAAACCCGAGCGGGCTGCACCATCCCGGAGTTGTTCGCGCAAGAGGGAGAAGAGGCGTTCCGCCGTTTGGAGCATACGGTTCTGGAGGAGACCGCCCGGCGTTCCGGTCTGGTCATCGCCACAGGCGGCGGGGTCCTGACCCGAGCGGAGAACTGGGACCCTCTGCGGCAAAATTCCACGGTTATTTTCTTGCGCCGTCCGGTGGACCAACTGCCTGTCCAAGGCAGGCCCGTCTCCCAGGCCAACGATTTGGAACAGCTCTTCCGTCAGCGTCTGCCTCTGTACCAGAGAGCCGCTGATTTAGAAGTAGACAACCGGACGCCGGAGGACGCGGCGGAGGAGATTATAAGGAGGCTTTCACTGTGAAGCTGCTCGTCATCAACGGCCCGAACCTGAATCTGCTTGGGGTTCGGGAGCCGGATATCTACGGCAAGCAGGATTATAAAGCCCTGACCGCGCAGATCGAGACCGTTTGCAGGGAGTTGGGCATTCAGGTGAAGATCTTCCAGTCGAACCATGAGGGGACCATCGTGGACCAGATTCAAGCGGCTTACGGCGCGATGGACGCCATCGTCATCAACCCCGCCGCTTACACCCACACCAGCGTGGCGATTCTGGACGCGTTGAAGGCGGTGGGACTGCCAGCGGTGGAGGTCCACCTGTCCGACGTCAGCGCCAGAGAAGACTTCCGTCAGGTGTCCTACGCCGGTATGGCCTGCGAGAAGACCATCATGGGTCGGGGGTTCCAAGGTTACGAGGACGCGATACGCTGGCTCTGGGAGCGGTACGGTGGAGAGGAGAGGCGTACATGAAGGTCAACGTGGAGAGCTACGTCACGGTAACGCCGCGGATTTTGCACGCCAACCGTGTCCAACGGGTCGAGATCGCGCCCAAATTTGATTTCATCCGGTTCAACGGCGCGTATACGGTCTCGGTTTTTCCCCGTTACCGTTTCCGCTACGACGCTGGACGGGGCGGCGCATACTACGAACCGTTCCGGTGTACCGCGGAGCATGGGCGGCTTTCGTTTGAGTACTCCTTCGGTTCGGAGCAGGAGTACATCATACAGGTGAAGCCGGATCAGGGGGGCGGCATCAATACGCGGGTCGTCGAGACTTCCGTCTACGCGCTGGAAGACGACCTGTACGGCTTGCGGGTACTGAAAGGCGATCTGCACTTGCACACCACCTTCTCGGACGGCGTCGAGTCGCCGGAACACCGCGCGATGCAGGCGCGGAAAGCTGGGTTTGATTTCCTTGCAATCACGGACCACAACACCTATTCCGGCAGTGTCCACCTGATCGAAAAAATGCGGGCGTGCCCCAACAACATGGTGTTTCTCCGCGGCGAGGAGGTCCACGCGACAGGTTGTCCGGTGCATATCCTGTCCTTAGGCGCGTCGGAGGCCATCGCGCCCAAAGTGACCAAGCCTGATGCGGAACGCTCCGCCCGTCTGCAAGCCATCGCGGAACAGTATCAGGATACGCTGGACGCGGACGTGGACCGGCACGCGTTTGCGGCGGCGCAGGACGTGTTTCAGAAGATCCGGGAAGCGGGTGGTATGAGCGTTCTGTGTCACATCTACTGGGACGCTGTGGACGGTGGTCAGCATAGGCGTATGGGCGCGCCGGAGCAGCTGATCGACGCGCTGGTTCGGAACCGGCTCTTTGACGCGTTTGAGATCACGTCCGGGGCTCCGGCCTTCGATTTGAAGGCAAACTATTTGCAGGAGATCTACTATCGGGAGAACCTTCCCCCCAATTTCCCGATCATTGGGATCACCGATTCGCATTCGACCTTGCCCGCGGTGAGCATATTCGGACAGAATTACACGATTGCTTTCGTGGAAGCGCAGACAGAGGAGGGAATTTTGGAAGCGATTCGGAACGGTCGTTCCGTGTCGGTGGACGGTGTTGGAAGCAACGTCATCTGTCACGGGTCGCTCCGTTTGAGCAAATACGCCGCGTTCCTGCGGGAGAAGTACTTCCCCGCGCACGACGAGGCGGTGGAATTGGAAGCGGAACTGATGCTGAAGATCTTACTGGGGAAGCTGGAATATGTTTCCATACTGGAAGACGTGTGCAGAGACGATTTGCAGCTGTTGGCCTTGGAATGGGGCGTCATCTCTCCGAAATAGACGTTGCGCGACGAAAAAATTCCCTGAGGCGGTTCAGGCCGTCCAGGGAATTTTTTGTGTCAGGTTTTTGCCTGCGGCGAGGTCACGCGGGCGATTGTGACCGATCCGGGGCGCGGAACGTTTTATAGGGGAAAGGAGGTCGAAGCATGGAGCAGGAAGAATTTGAGCGGCTCTATGACGCTTACAGCGGGGCGGTGTTCCGGTTAGCGATGGTCTACTTGGGGCGGCGGAGCGACGCGGAGGACGTGACGCAGGAGGTGTTTCTGCGGTTGTTATCCCGCAGGCCGCAGTTCAGCGGAGAGGATCACAAAAAACGGTGGCTTTTGCGGGTGAGCGCGAACCTGTGCCGGGACCAGCTGCGGTGTTTCTGGCGAAAAAACGTGACGGGTTTGGAAGAGGGCGTTCTGACGGAGGCTCCGGCGGAGCGGGAGGCGTTGCTGGAAGTGTTCCGTCTGCCAGAGGCCTATAAGGTCCCCATTCACCTGTACTACTACGAGGGCTACTCCGTTGCGGAGATCGGGGAGATTTTGAAGCTGAGCCAATCGGCGGTCAAGATGCGCCTGAAACGGGGCAGAGATAGGCTGAAACTGGAATTGGAGGGAACGAGATGAATATGAGCGATTACCGGCGTGGGATGGACCGGCTGGAACCTGGCGCGGAGGTAAAGGTAAACGTGCTGCGCGTCCGGCGAAGAGGAACGAGACGATTCCGGCGTGTACTGACCGGCGTATGGGCGGCGGCGTTCGCGGCAGTCAGTCTGTTCACCGCGGCTCTGGCGGCCAGCCCGGAACTGCGGGCTGCGGTGCTGTCTTTTTTCGTCATGGAGGAGCGGGAGCAAGCTCCTGACGGGAACCGTCAGAGCGGCGTGGAAATTAGCCAAACGGAGATTGGCCAGCTGGTCAAGGCGCAGTATATCCGTCTGGACGGCTACCGTTACGGGTTCAGCGGCGGTCTGCTCAACGAGCTGACCTGGAGCGACGACGACAGGACTCTTTTGGCGGCCAAGTTCTGGGAGATCCAGGAGGATACGCTGGTTCCGGTGGACATTCGCTTGGAGAACGTAACGGTAGAGGTCACGTTCCAGGGCAAGCACTGCCGGGGAGAGCTGTACTGGTTTATCTGGAACGGGGAACTGGCCGTGCTGAAAGGCGACCCGCTGGGCATTGATATCCGTCCGGAAGACGAGTGGTATGTGGAAGAGATTCCGGGCCGCACAGATGTGATTTGGCTGCGCCTGTACGAGGGCGGTCAGATGGAGTACAGCGAGTACCCGCTGCTCTACCACCTGGACACCGGCGAGGTGGAGGATATTTTATCCGGCACCGGCGCGGCGGCGTTAAAACACGCCTACTCCTATACCTGGTCGGAGGATATGCGCCGGGCGATCATCTTGTGCGAGGAACGTCCGGATAAAATTCAGACTTGGGTATGCGACTTGGAAGCCGGTTCCACAGAGCGGTTGAAAGACCTGACCGGTTTAGATGGGGAGATTGTCGCCAGTTTTGCGGACGACAGGACATTGATACTCTACGCCTACACCAAAGACGCGGAGCAGCTCTATCAGGACGTGACGTGCTACGCCTTTGACATCCCGTCCGGGCGGCTCGCCAAAACGCTGGACAAGGCTCCGTATTACCGCTGGTTTGACGAACACCCGCAAGGCGCGATGACCTACGGCTCCGGTTGTGTTCTGATCGGGCCGGACGGAAAGATTCAAGTGGTGGATTTGAAATCCGGGGAGCGGACGGAAGTGGAAGGGTTCACGTTCCAGAAGGGCGACGACTTCATGCCGAGTCCGTCCGGAACGAAACTGTTGTATTACGCCCCCGACCCCGAGGCCGACGGCCTTGGGATTGCCCGCTTAGGCGTGTTAGATTTGGAGAAGAACACGTTCATTGCTTTCGACCGGGATGGTTGGGAGGACCTTTACGGGGAGGGCATCGGCTGGCAGGACGACTGTCATGTAGGCGTCAATGTCCGGACCGGGGACGGCGGGACCCGTTACCTGATTTTGTACCAATTTTGACGGCTTTTCTGGCAGGAAGACGCGGTTTTTTGACCCGATGGCGGTAAAGCAGGAACGCATACCCGCCGATGTAACACAGACCGACGCCTCTGCCGAAAAGGGAGAGGTTGTGGAACAGATTCAGCTGGCTTTGCAAGTCCTCGCCGCGTTCGAGAAAAAACGTCCCCGCGTTATAGATCAGACCTAAAATAGGGTTTGGCCGCGTCCAGGCGCGGTAGACGTGCCGTTGAACGGTTTGATGATTTTCCACGGCCTCTTTGGCGGTGTAGAGCATCGGGACTTTTTCCAGGAAGCGGAACCCGCCTTCTGCGTTGGTCTGGTAGATGATGTAGTGTTTTTTATTCCGCGTGACCTCGTCTTTCGCCACAAAGGTGAGAAGTCCCAGATCTTCATATCCTTCCGCGCGGTACCACGAGCCGGGGACCATAAACAGCAAGATGGTCAGGGGCAAAAATACTCCAACCAGGAGAAAGAATGCGATGTCGCGTTGGATTAGAGCGGAACGCTGCGTTTGCTGAGCCATGAACGACACTCCCTTTCGCATGATTTGAACGTTTCCAAGTATGGACGGCGGGGTGCGGTCCCGGAAAACTTCACGGTTCCTTGGGATGGAAGTACAGATAGACCGCCTGCGCGGTATTGCGCGGGACCGCTTGGGCAAGCTGTTCCAGGGACGCGGCTTTGATCGCCTTGAGGGTTTTGAAGCGCTTGAGCAGTTGGTTCCGGCGTTTCTCCCCGATGCCGGGGATTTGATCTAAAGCGGACGTTTTGACGTGTCCGGCCTGAAGCTGCCGGTGAAATTCGATGGCGAAGCGGTGTGTTTCCTCTTGGATCTGGCCGATCAGGGCGAAGACGGCGGGGATTGCTTGGATACCGATTTCCCGGCCGTCCGGGTGGACGAGGGCGCGGGTTCGGTGCCGGTCGTCCTTGACCATGCCGAAGGCGGGGAGGTTCAAGTTCATCGACTCCAGCACCCGCTGAGCGACACGAACGTGTTCCAAGCCGCCGTCGATGAGGAGCAAGTCTGGTTTCTGGTCGAATTTTTCGTCGCCGTCCAGGTAGCGGCGGAACCGCCGTGTCAGGACCTGTTCCATAGACGCGTAGTCGTTCGGACCGGCCATATCCTTGAGTTTGAAACGCCGGTAATCCCGTTTCAGAGGCTTCCCGTTGACGTAGACCACCATAGACGCGACGATATCGCTGGCTCCGGTGTTGGAGATGTCGTAGGATTCCATTCGTTTCGGCGGGGCGTCCAGGCCCAGCATACGGCCCAGCGCTTCCAACAGCTTGTTCTGGCGTTCCTCCCGCGTGGTGGCCCGTTCCACTTCCTCTTGCGCGTTCTGCGCGGCCAGTTTGATGAGATCCATCTTCGCGCCCCGCTGAGGCGTGACCAACTCCACCCGGCGGCCTGTCTGCTCGGAGAGCATCCGCGTCAGCGGGACCTGATCGGGCAGCTCACAAGGCAGCAGGATCTGCTTCGGCAGGCTGGTACGGTCCACGTAGTACTCCCGGACCAGAGAGGACACGACGTTTTCCTGTTCCTCTTCCACGGGGGTCTCCAGCAGCTCGAAGTCCTTCGCGGCCAGTTCGCCGTCCACGTAGTGGAGGACCACGAAGCAGCTTTTCGCTGTGCCTTGGAAGAACCCGGTCACGTCCGTGTCCGCCAAGGAAGCGGCGATCACCTTCTGTCGTTTGCTCAGCAGCTCGATGGCCCGCAGGCGGTCCCGCAGTTCCGCGGCCCGTTCAAAACGCAGCTCTTCCGCCGCCTGTTCCATCTCGGCGGTCAAACCGGCCTGCACCTCTTGGAAACGGCCTTCCAGCAGAGAAACCGCTTGTGCGATAGCCTGACTGTGCTGTTCCCGCAGCTCCTCGCCCCGGCAGTAGCCGTCGCATTTCCCCATGTGAAAATTCAGACAGGGGCGGTCCTTGCCGATGTCCCGGGGGAACTTCTTCCCGCAGGCGGGCAGGCGTAAAGCGGCGTTCAGGGCGTCGATGATGTTCTGACTGCTGTGCCGTCCGGCGTAGGGGCCGAAGTAACGTGCGCCGTCTTCCTCGACTTTATTGGTCAGCGAGAAACGCGGGTAAGGTTCCTTAGACAGGCGGATGTAGGGGTAGCCCTTGCCGTCCTTCAGCAGGATGTTGTAATGGGGCTGGTGGCGTTTGATGAGGGCGCACTCCAAGACCAACGCTTCGAACTCGCTGTTGGCGACGATGATGTCGAAGTGGTCGATCTGCGCGACCATAGCTCTGGTTTTTTCGGTGTGGGAGGCGGAGTCCTGGAAATACTGGCTCACGCGGTTTTTCAACGCCTTGGCCTTCCCCACGTAGATGACCGTATTCCGGGCGTCCTGCATGATGTAGACCCCTGGTTTCAGAGGCAGGGCGTGCGCTTTTTCTTTCAGTTCGTCAAAGGTCATGGCGTACCTCCAAGTCAGGATTGGGAACGACAAAAAAGGCGCCGCTCCGCGGCGCCTTTTTGCTGCTTTGATTATTCGGAGAAATCAGAGGAGATCATCTTGAACAGCGCCTCAACGGCTTCCCTCTCGTCCGGGCCGTCCGCGATCAGTTTAATGGGCGTGCCCTTCACGATACCCAGGGAGAGTACGCCAAGCAAGCTCTTTGCATTGACCTGACGCTCTTCTTTTTCCACCCAGATGGAGCTTTTAAATTCGTTTGCCTTCTGGATAAAGAAAGTGGCGGGCCTGGCATGTAAACCGACCTGGTTATTCACAACTGCTTCCTGACTATACATAATTTGTACCTCCGCCTCGTTTATCGGTGTACATAGCATACCAGATTTATCCCGTCCGCGTCAATGGCAATTCTCACAAATATTACAGCGTATTTTCACAAATTTTACGGGTCCATCCTGAGATTTTCCACCATCTTGTTAAAAAAGTAAAAATTTTCCAAACTCAGCGGTTCTTTCCGTGGCAAATTTTGTAAATTTAGCTATACCATTTTGCCGCCTCCGGTGTGGCGAGGCGTACTGAGCCGCTTTCTTCGGTTTTTCACCTTGTCAAACATCTGTTTCGCACATTTTATGAAAAAAGATTGCACGATCCCGTTTCGTGTCCGGACGTCCCGGAGCAAAACAGACTTTATGTGTCCTTTCCTGATGTTTGCGCTTTAAGTTGGCTCACAGGAGTAAGGGTTCAGTACAAGAATCTCCCTCCCCAATTTCCGGGCATACCTCACCGTCATTGCCGTTCCTCCTCTCCACTCGCCGTTGTAGACGGCCAGCAGGCAGGCGGCGTGATCGACCAGATAGCGGTTGCGTTCCAGCATACAGCCTTCATGGTACCCCCGGCTCACATACACGACCTCATCCGCCCGCTCCAAAATCGAAAAATAGCGTTCCCGCGCCGAAGCCGACCACCCGTCCGCCTGTCCCTCACAAGGCAGGATACAGTGGAGCCTCAGCGCGGGATTTTCTTTTTTCAAGGTCAGGACTGCCAGCGCTGCCCAGGTGTCGTTCCCCTCCGCCATACCGGAGAAGAAGTCAGTGTACCCGCCATTCACTAGCTTGGCAATCTCTCCGGCAAGTGCCTGTTTCAGAGCGATACATCTGGCGTCGGTCTCGTTATAGCCCCAGGGAAATTTCTTCGGGCGATGACCCGTGAACGCACAGTTCTTCTCTTGCATAGCTGAATCCTCCAAAGTTAGTTTGATTTTGTGGCAATGCCGCCACGAGAATTATATAGGCCCCACTTCCATGATGTCAAGTATTAGAGCCATAAATGATAATGACTTATCAAAAATGGAAAGTATACTTTAGGAGGGGAGGGAGATCAGCTATGACAGCAGAACGTATCAAATCTTTAAGGATAGCAAGGGGCTGGACACAAGCAGACCTCGCTCGCCGTTTGGGTATTACTCGTAATGGCGTCAACTCATGGGAGCAAGGATTATCCATGCCGTCGCCAGCTTTCCTTGTGGAATTGGCAAAAGTTTTTTCTGTTTCCACGGATTACCTCTTGGGAATAGAACGACTTGAAAGCCTAAACATTACCGGTTTAGGGGAAAGAGATGTTGCGGTGCTGTCAGAATTGGCCGACCGGTTACGCCATTGCAACAACGAATAAACGGACAGCCCCTGTAAGCAGGGCTGTCCGTCAGGGGATGATGTCGTGATTATTTTTGATAAGCTGTGGGATGTGGTGAAGGAAAAGGGTGTCTCCACCTACCAGCTCCGGGAGAAGTGCGGCATCGACAGCAAGACCGTCCGGCGTCTGCGGGCCAATGACAACATGGAAACAAAGACGCTGAACAAATTGTGTTTCGCGCTGGACTGTCGGCTGGAGGACATTGCGGAATACGTTCCGGACGAATAGATGGATATGCGTATCAAACCGGCAATCGTTCAGCGATTCCAACAGCTGTGCAAAGAACGAAACATCAAGTATAACGAATTGGCTACGCTGTCAGGGGTAACTCCATCGACTGTATACAGTATGATGGATGACACACGCAAAGATGTATCTGTAATCACAGTCAAAAAACTATGCGATGGACTGAATATCACCATTACAGAGTTTTTCGACGCACCCATTTTTGAACTGCTGGAACAGGAACTACAGTAACAGCGTCAGTGTTTACCAGACAGATAAACACTGACGCTGTTCCCATTTTCGGAGCGTGGGGCCAGACTGCGTTTTTGCAGTCTGTGGCTATACGACTTTTGGGACGGAGTGGAGAAAGTTTAGTATGTTATATGATAAATGAGCAAATTCAAGAAATGACGAAAGCGGAACGGTAGAGATGTAGGGCGAAGAGACTGGTGGTTGCGCTTCCGGAAACCCTCTTGTTAAAGCCGCCGCTTTGTGAGAAAATTAGGAGCATACCATTCCGCCGTTCCGGCGAAGGAGAACTTGATTATGAGCGATTCGTGGCGTCGGCCTCATTATAGCCCCATAGCCCCAAAGAAATTTCTTCGGGCGATGACCCGTAAATGTACAGCACCATTCAATTATGGCAATCAGCCTCCTTTTGGTATGGCTAAATAATGGCCATAATAGGAACTGTAAGGGGGGGTGGAGACAATGATCCACTATGCGCCATTGTGGAAAACGATGGAGGAACAGAAGGTGACGACCTATACTCTGCGGTTCAAGCACGGTATGAGCCATGCGACTGTTCAACGCCTTCAGTCCAATATGCCGGTATCGACACATACGCTGAATAAGCTGTGTACAATCTTGAATTGCCGTCTGGAAGATGTGGCGGAGTACGTCCCCGACGAATAACAGCTCTACAGGTCTGCGGGTGCAGGACCGTAGAGCTGTTTCCATTTTCGCAGTCTGTGACCACACGGCTTTTGGAACGGAAATGAGCAAATTCAAGAAATGACGAAAGCGGGGCGGTAGAGATATAGGGTGAAGAGACTGGTGGTTGCGCGTTCGGAAACCCTCTTGTCAAAGCCGCCGCTTTGTGAGAAAATAGGAGCATACCATTCCGCCGTTCCGGCGAAGGAGAACTTGATTATGAGCGACTTGTTTGAAAAATCCATGACCACACTGGAACTGCCTCGCGTGTTGGAGCTGCTGTCCGGGTGCGCCGCGACCGAAGAGGGCCGGGACCGCGCCCGCGCTCTGCGGCCCATGACGGATCTGGACGACATCCAGCGCGCGCAGGCGGAAACTTCCGCCGCGGTGAAACTTCTCGTCCTCCGGGGCAGCCCCAGTTTTTCGGACGTCCGGCCTGTTGGCGCTTCGCTCCAGCGGGCGGACCTGGGCGGCAGTCTGTCCACGCGGGAGCTGTTGGATATCGCCGCGGTCCTCCGCGTCGCCAGAGGCGCGGCGGAGTACGGCGCGGGAGAGGAAAAAACGCCTATCTCCCATCTCTTCCGCGCCCTGACCCCGAACCGCTTCCTGGAAGACACCATCACCAATTCCATCCTCAGCGACGACGAGATTGCCGACTCCGCCAGTCCGGAGCTGGCCTCTATCCGCCGCCACATGCGGGCCACCGAAGCAAAAGTCCGGGAGATTCTGCAAAAGCTGATCTCCTCCAATCAGGCCAAGTACCTCCAGGAATCCATCATCACCATCCGCTCCGACCGGTACGTGGTGCCGGTGAAATCGGAACACAAAAACGCGATTCCCGGTCTGGTCCATGACGTGTCCTCTTCCGGTTCCACCTTCTTCATCGAGCCGATGGGCGTCGTCAAGGCCAACAATGAATTGCGGGAACTTTTGGCCAAGGAGAAAAAGGAGATCGAGCGGATCTTAGCGGAACTGTCCGCGCAGTGCGCCGCGCACAAGGACGACATCGCGGAAGATTACCAGCTTCTAATCTGGCTGGACGCCATCTTCGCCCGCGCGCAGCTTTCCTTGAAGCTGGAATGCACCGAACCGAAATTGTCCGACCGTTTCCTATGCTTACGCGGGGCGCGTCACCCGCTGCTGGACCAAAAGAAGGCCGTCGCAAACGATCTGGAACTGGGCGAACGGTTCGACACGCTGGTTATCACCGGCCCTAACACCGGCGGCAAGACGGTCACGCTGAAGACGTTAGGGCTCATTACCCTCATGGCCCAGTGCGGTCTGCACATACCCGCCCGGGACGATTCCACCGTTCGAGTCTTCTCCCGGGTGCTGGCCGATATCGGCGACGAGCAGTCCATCGCGCAGTCGCTGTCCACGTTCTCTTCCCACATGACCAACATCGTTGGCATCCTGGCCGAGGCGGACAGCGATACGCTGATCCTCTTCGACGAGCTGGGAGCGGGTACCGATCCGGTGGAAGGCGCCGCCTTAGCCGCCGCGATCATCGAATCCGCTCGAGGCTTAGGCGCGCAGGTGGCCGCTACCACCCACTACGCCGAGCTGAAAGTGTACGCCATGACCACGCAGGGCGTAGAGAACGCTTCCTGTGAGTTCAACGTGGACACGTTAGCGCCTACCTACCGTCTGGTCATGGGCATTCCGGGGAAATCCAACGCGTTCGCGATCTCCCGGCGTCTGGGACTGCCGGAGTCTATCATCGAAAAAGCCGCCGCCCGGTTAGACGCGGAGAACGTGCGTTTCGAGGACGTCCTGACCCGTCTGGACCAGCAGCGTCAGGAGATGGAGCGGGAACGCAGCGAAGCCAGCCGTTTGAAGCTGGAAATGGAGCAGTCCGCGCAAAAAGCGCGGGAGTACCGCCAGCGTTTGGAGGCGGAGCGGGCGAAAGCAGTGGAAAAGGCTCAGGCGGAGGCGCGGGCGATCATCGAAGAGGCGCGGGCGGCCAGCGATCTGGCCTTGGCCGAGCTGAAAGAGTTGAAAAAGCGTCAGGACTTGGACTGGCAGCAGGTCAACGACGGCCGCGCGGAAGCCCGCCGTCTGCTCAACGAAGCGGAACGCGCCATTGGCGGACAGGCTCCCGGCCTGGAACCGCCGCCGCCTACCAGACCCGCTCAAGTTGGCGATACCGTGGAGCTGGTCTCTATGGGCACCAAAGCAACTGTGCTTTCCGTCAATAAGGACGGTTCGTTGCAGCTCCAAGCCGGTATCTTGAAAATTTCCGCCAAGCAAGAGGAAGTCCGCGTGGTGGAAGGCGAGACGTCCGCGCAAAAGGAGACCCGCCGTATTCTGGCCCGAGCGGAACACACGCTTCGGACCGCCGCCGTCCCCAGCGAGATCGACCTGCGCGGCATGATGACCGACGAGGCGGTCGCTGCGCTGGAACGTTTTCTGGACACCGCCATGATGGGGAAACTGGAAAGCGTCACCATCATCCACGGGAAAGGCACCGGCGCGGTCCGGTCCGCCGTCCGCGCCTACCTGAAACGCAGCCGCTACGTCAAAACGTTCCGCCCAGGCCGCTACGGCGAAGGGGAGGATGGCGTCACCATCGCCGAACTCAGGTGAGCCTGCGGGCAGGCGATTGCGCACGGCGAGGCCGCCAAAACGATTCAAGGAGGGTTGACTATGGCATTTGTCCACCTGCATCTGCATACGGAATTTTCCTTGCTGGACGGCGCGTGCCGTATCCAAAAGCTGGTCCAGCGCGTGAAGGAGCTGGGGCAAGAAGCCGTTGCGATCACAGATCACGGGAATATGTACGGAGTGATTGACTTCTACCAGGCGTGCAAGGAGGCTGGAATCAAGCCGCTCATCGGCTGTGAAGTCTACGTGGCGCCCCGGGGACGGACGCGGTTCGAGAAGGTCCACGAGTTCGACGCCGAGTCGCGCCATTTGGTCCTTCTGTGCCGGGACGAGGAGGGGTATCACAACCTGTCCTACCTGGTCTCCAAAGCCTATTTGGAGGGCTTTTATATCAAGCCCCGCATTGATATGGACCTGTTGCGGGAACACGCGGGCGGTTTGATTGCCTGTTCCGCTTGCCTGGGCGGCGAGCTGCCCAAGCTGATTCTGTCCGGCGAATACGAAAAAGCGCGGGAAACCGCGTTGGAAATGCGGGAGCTGTTCGGCGTGGACGGCTACTATCTGGAGCTTCAGGACCACGGGATACCCGCCCAGAAGAAGGTGAACGAAGCCCTTATCCGCATGAGTCAGGAGACCGGAATCCCTTTGATCGCCACCAACGACGCCCACTACCTGCGCCGGGAAGACGCCAGTATGCAGGATATCCTCATGTGTATCCAGACCGGCAAGACGCTGGACGAACCCAACCGAATGCGGTTTGAGACGCAGGAGTTCTACGTCAAGTCGGAGGAGGAAATGGCCGCGCTCTTCCCGGAGTGCCCCGAAGCGATTGAAAACACCGCGAAAATAGCGGAACTGTGCAATGTGGAGTTTGAGTTTGGGAAGTACCACCTGCCGCTCTTCCAGCTCCCGGACGGCTGGACGGACGGGGAGGCTTATTTAAGGAAGCTGTGCCTGGATGGTTTCGCCCGGCGGTACTCCGACCCGCCTCCCGAATACCGCACGCAGCTGGACCACGAGTTGGCTATGATCCAGAAAATGGGCTATGTCGATTACTTCCTCATCGTCTCCGACTTCATCGACTTCGCCAAAAGGAACGGTATCCCAGTCGGACCCGGCCGCGGTTCCGCGGCGGGGTCTATGGTGGCCTACTGCCTGAACATCACCGACGTGGACCCCATGAAGTACGGCCTCTACTTTGAGCGTTTCCTGAACCCCGCGCGGGTGTCCATGCCGGATATCGACATCGACTTCTGCCCCCGCCGCCGGCAGGAGGTCATTGAGTACGTGAAGCGGAAGTACGGCCCGGACCATGTGGCGCAGATCGTCACGTTCGGCACGATGGCCGCCCGAGGCGCGGTCCGGGACGTGGGCCGGGTGCTGGGCGTCCCCTACGGCGAAGTGGACGCTTTGGCGAAACTGATCCCCAGCGTGTCCAGCAGTCAGCACATCACCTTGGAGGAAGCGCTCGTGCTGTCCAAGCAGCTGAAGGAAGCCTACGATTCCAGCCCGAACGCCAAGAAATTGATCGACACCGCGATGGCAATCGAAGGTATGCCGCGAAACACGTCCACCCACGCCGCCGGTGTGGTCATCACCCGCCGCCCCGTGATGGACTACGTCCCCCTGGCCACCAACGACGGCCAGCCCGTCACGCAGTACGTCATGACCACGCTGGAGCGGTTAGGCTTGCTCAAGATGGATTTCCTGGGCCTGCGCAACCTCACGGTGTTGGACGACGCGGCGAAGATGGTCCAGACGCGTGAGCCGGGGTTCACCATCGCCAGCATCCCCGAGAACGACCCGGAGACGATGGCTATGCTGTCCGAGGGCAAAACGACCGGTGTGTTCCAGCTGGAATCCGCCGGGATGACCGGCGTGTGCGTGGGGCTGAAGCCCAAAAGCATCGAGGATATCTGCGCTGTGATCGCGCTCTACCGGCCCGGTCCGATGGACTCCATCCCGCGCTTTCTGGCCTGCGCCCAGGACCCGGCCAAGGTCACTTACAAGGACCCCTCTTTGATTCCCATTCTCTCCGGGACTTACGGGTGTATCATATACCAGGAGCAAGTCATCCGCATTTTTCAGGATCTGGCGGGGTACTCGCTGGGCCAGGCGGATATGGTGCGCCGGGCTATGAGTAAGAAGAAGGCCAAGGAGATTGAAAAGGAACGGGAGGCGTTCCTTCACGGCGACCCGGAACGTGGAATCGCGGGCTGCGTAGCCAACGGCATCCCGGAGGAGGTCGCTCAGGAGATCTACAACGAGATGTCCGACTTCGCCGAGTACGCCTTCAACAAGTCCCACTCGTTGGTCTACGCCATCGTGTGCTACCAGACCGCGTGGTTCAAGTGCCATCACCCCAAGGAGTACATGGCCGCGCTGCTCACGTCCGTGCTGGACACATCCGCGAAAGTGGCTGGCTATATCGGAGAGTGCCGGGATATGGGCATTCCGCTGCTCCCGCCGGACGTGAACCAATCCGGGGCGGACTTCACCGTGGTGGACGAGGGGATCCGTTTTGGACTGGTTGCGCTGAAGGGCGTAGGCCGGACGTTCATCAACAACCTGCTGGCCGAACGGGAAAAGGGCCGGTTCACGGGGTTCATGGACTTCTGCCAGCGTCTGTACGACCAGGACTTGAACCGGCGGGTGATGGAGAGTCTCATCAAATCGGGGGCGTTTGATTCGATGGGCTACCGCCGGTCTCAGCTGATGCAGGTCTACGGGCAGGTGTTGGACGGCGTCGCCGCCGCCCGGAAACGCAATCTGGACGGTCAGCTGGATCTGTTCAGCATGGCCGGTGAGCCGGTGGACCAGCCGTCTCTGAAGCTGGAACTGCCCGATCTGCCGGAATATCCGATCCAGGAGCGGATGAATATGGAGCGGGAGATTACCGGTCTGTACCTCTCCGGCCACCCAATGGACCAGTACCGGGGAGCGGCCCGGAACCGCGGCGCGGTGACAATCGGTTCGATTCTGGGGGATTTCCAGGAGGAAGGGGGCCCGCGGCTGTACCGGGACGGTCAGCGTGTGACGGTGGCAGGGATCATCGCGACTTACCGCACGCGGGCGACCCGCAACAATTCCATGATGGCCTACGTGGATCTGGAGGACGACACGGGGACGATTGAGCTTCTGTGCTTTGCCAGGGCGTTGAACGGGAGCCGGAGCTACATCCGGGAAAACGGCGCGATTCTGGTGGAGGGCAAGCTCTCCGTTCGGGACGAGAAGGAGCCGCAGGTGATGGTGGATGCCATACGCCCGCTCAGCGATCTGGACGCGGAGGCCTCCGCCGCAAAGGAGACGCTCTATCTGCGCCTGCCCAGCCGGGAGGACCCGCGTATGCGGAAGATCAAGTTAGTGTTGTCCTTCTTCCCCGGCGAGAACGCGGTGGTGCTGTACTTCGAGGACACCAAAAAACGGGTCGGGTCTCACTGCCAGATCCACCCCGCTTTGCTCAAAGATCTGAACGAGCGGTTAGGAACCGAGAACGTGGTGGTGAAATAGACCGGAACGGAAAGGGGGCGGCGCGTGTGGCTCTGCTGCGCTACCTGCGGGAATTTCATCTGACTTCCGTCCTTCTGCGGCTGACGCTGGCGGTATTGTTCGGCGGCGTCATCGGCAGCGGACGGGAACACCGGCGGCGGCCTGCGGGCTTCCGTACTTACATGATGGTCTGCCTGGGAGCCGCGCTGACGATGGTGCTGGGGCAGTATCAGTACGCCATGTTAGGCACCGTCTGGAAGAAGGAACAGGACGCCGTAGGCATGATGGCTGACGTCACCCGCCTGGGCGCGCAGGTTATTAACGGCATCGGTTTTCTGGGCACCGGCACCATTCTGGTCACGGAGCGGCGGGAGGTCAAGGGCCTGACGACGGCGGCGGGACTGTGGGCGTCCGCCTGCGTCGGGCTGGCCATCGGGGCCGGGTTTTATGAGGGCGTCCTGCTGGGCTTTTTGGCGATCCTGCTGAGCATCGAGGCGTTTCCCAGAGTGGAAACGTTTCTCCTGGCCCACTCCCGGAATATGAACCTGTGCGTGGAGCTGACCGATATGGAGCAGCTTCAGGACCTGACCGCGCAGATGAAGTCTATGGGGATCCAGATCCGGGACGTGGAGCTGGAACGCCGGGGCCGAGGGAAAAATACGGAACGGGTCAGTGTTTTGCTCAGCCTGCACCTGCCGCGGCATCAGTCTCATGACAAAGTGCTGGCCCGATTGGCGGGCTGCCCGGACGTGCGGGTCATCCACGAGGTGTAGGAGGAAGAGCGCAATGTTGGAATGTCTGAATTTCCTCCGCCAGCCCGACCTGCCGGGCATGACGGTACGGGTTCTTTTGGCTCTGCTGTGCGGCGGGCTGATCGGCATCGAACGGGCCGGGAAACGACGTCCCGCTGGGTTCCGGACCCATATTCTGATCTGCCTCGGCGCGGCGATGACCACCGCTACCAGTCAGTATATGTATCTGGTCATGCACTACCCCATCAGCATGAGCCGCATGGGCGCGCAGGTCATCGCAGGCGTCAGCTTCATCGGCGCGGGCGCGATCATCATGACCAAATGGCAGCGGGTACGGGGTCTGACCACCGCGGCGGGACTGTGGGTAGCGGCGATTGTCGGGCTGTGCTGCGGGGCGGGGTTCTACGAGGGCGCGGCGTATACGACGTTCCTGGTGCTGGTGGCGGAGGTGTTTTTCTCCAAGCTGGAGTTCCGGCTCTTGCGGGACATACGGGAAGTGAACGTGTACGTGGAGTACACCCGAACCGCCTGTTTGGAGGAGATCGTGACCCGCTGTCATTGGATGGGCGCGAAGATCGTGGACCTGGAGGTCACGCGAAAAAATGGACAGGACAGCGTGTCCTGCGCTGTCCTGTCGCTGCTGTCCCAGCAGGGGATGGAAAAAGAAGAGATACTCCGGGAACTCTCCCATCTGGAGGGCGTTCAGGCTGTGGCGGAGGCTCAGATGTGAGCCAGCGCGCGGCTGTGGAACAGGAGGGCGTAGACCGCCCCGGCGGCGATCAGCCCGAACGCGCCTTGGATGACGTTGCCGGGTATGGAAGCCGCCGCGGCCAGACCCTTCCCCAGCCAGAGGGAGGCGTAGGCGAAGTAGCCGGACACCATGATGGTTTCCGCGGCGAGTCCGCTGACGGCCTGCGCGGCGGGGCGGGGCAGGCGGTCTTTCAGGACCTGGAACAACGCGGCTGCGGCGCAGGCCATGCCGAATTTGATTAGGAACGTGCCTGGGGCGTAGTGGGCGTAGCCGGACAGCAGGTCGGCCAGCATGGAGCCGGTTCCGGCGGCGAGTCCGCCGTACAGAGGTCCCAGGACCCAAGCGGCCAGCAAAACGGCGCAGTCGCCTAAATTGACGTACCCCTGCATGGGGGAGGGGACTTGGATCACCAAGGTCATGACCGTACACAGTGCGGCGAACAGTGCGGATAGGACCAATTTTTTGATTTTTGCGTCTGTCATAACGGTTGAAACTCCTTTCCCTTGCGGCTGTACTGTATTATAGTCGGATCTGGCATGAGCGAAAGGGCCAATTTGATCTTTTTTTACAGGGCCAGAGGGGGGAGATTATGCTGACCTACGACTTGGAACGCCGGGGGTGTTTGACGCGGTACGAGTACCTCTACCGCTGTGTGCGGGAAGACATCGTGTTGGGGCGGCTGGCGGCGGGGGAACGACTGCCGTCCCGGCGGGCGTTGGCGGCGCATTTAGGGACCGCGGTGGGGACGGTAGAGAACGCCTATGCGCAGTTGGAGGCGGAAGGTTACGTGGAGGCGCGGGAACGGCGCGGGTATTTTGTAGCGGCTGGGGCGATGGAGAGCCGCCCGCAAGTACCGGAGAGGGAGCTTGCACCGCCGGAGGAGGCGGAGTCGGACCGGACGTGGCTGTTGGACCTGAAAGGCGGCGGGAATCGAGCGGAAGGGTTTCCGTTCTCCGTGTGGGCCAAGCTCATGCGCCGGACGCTCTCGGAGCGGGGGGAAGCGTTGCTTCAGGCCACCGCCCACAACGGCGCGGTGGAATTGCGGCGAGCGATTGCCCGGCGGCTGTACCAGCAGCGAGGGATCGCCGCGCGGCCCGCGCAGATCGTGGTGGGAGCGGGGACGGAGTACCTGTATAATCTTCTGGTCCAACTTCTGGGGCGGGAGGGCCGCTTCGGGGTGGAGGACCCGGGCTACTCCAAAGCCGCGCGGATCTACCGCATCAACGGCGTGCAGACGGTCCCCATCCCCGTGGACGGGAAAGGCGCGGTTCCGCAGGCGGTACAGGCGGCGGACGTGCGGGTACTGCACATCTCCCCCAACCACCAGTTTCCGACCGGTACGGTCATGCCAATCGCGCGCCGTCAGGCGTTGCTGCGCTGGGCGGCGGAGGGCGCGCGTTACATCATCGAAGACGACTACGACAGCGAGTTCCGCTTCACAGGCCGCCCTATCCCTACCCTGCAAAGCATCTCCCCGGAAGGGCCGGTCATCTACATGAACACCTTTTCGCGGTCATTGGCCCCGTCCCTGCGTATCAGCTACATGGTCCTGCCGGTCCATATGCTGGCCGATTACCAGCAGCGTCTGGGGTTTTACTCCTGCACCGTCCCGGCAATGGAACAGTACACCTTGGCCCGCTTTCTGGACGAGGGGCATTTTGATTCCCATCTCAGCCGCATGAAGGTCTTCTACCGCAGCCGCCGGGACGCGGTGTTGGAAGCGATTCAGGCGAGTCCGCTGGCCGGCCGCTGTCAGGTCTACGGTCAAAACGCCGGCCTGCACTTTCTGTTGAAGCTGGATACTGGACGCGATGACCGGACCTTGGCCCGGCTAGCGGAGGAAAACGGGTTGCGGTTGTCCTTCCTGTCCGAGTATTGCCTGGAAACGAACGATGCCCTCAGCCACACGTTGGTGGTCCATTATCCCGGCGCGGATCTGGAACGGCTGAAACAAGCGTTGGCCGTACTGGTCCAACTGCTTTAGAAATTAGGAGGGACCCTTATGCCGGAACAAAACAACATCCTTGGCACGATGCCTATGGGACGGCTGGTGATACGGATGTCGCTGCCGATCATGCTGTCGATGCTCATGCAGGCCGTCTACAATCTGGTAGACAGTCTGTATGTGACGCAGGCAGGCGACGGCGCGTTTCTGGCGTTGTCCTACGCCTACCCGGTGCAGCTGCTGATGATCGCGTTCTGTGTTGGTTCCGGCGTTGGGTTCAACGCCATGCTGGCGCGGCGGTTGGGGGAGCGGCGGCAAGAGGATGCCAATGCGGTCGTTTTGCATGGGTTCCTGCTGTATTTGGCCTGCTGGGGGCTTTTTTTGAGCTTCGCCGTGTTTGGCGCGGGGTTTTATATGCGGCAGTGTACCGCGACGGAGGCAGTCGCGGTACAGGGGACCGCGTATCTGCGCATTTGCTGTGGGCTGTCGATTGGCATTTGCGTGCAGTTTCCGTGCGAACGCATTTTGCAGTCCACGGGACATCCGGCGGGGTTCATGATCGTGCAGGGCAGCGGGGCGTTGATTAACATCCTGCTGGACCCGATTCTGATCTTACACTGGAACATGGGCGTGCGGGGCGCGGCGATTGCGACCGTCATCGGGCAGATTGCAGGCGGCGTCATCGGGTTGGGACTGCTTTGGGGGATTCGGCGGGAATTTCCCATCCGGTGGGGAGGCTTCCGCGTTCAGCCTGCCGTGCTGGGCGAAATGTGCCGTATCGCCGCGCCTGCGGTACTGATGCAATCGCTGGGCAGTTTCATGTCCCTGGGGCTGAACGCCATCTTCACGGCGTGGTCAGAGACAGCGGTTTGGGTGCTGGGGGTCTACTTCAAGCTGCAATCGTTCGTCTATATGCCGGTTTTCAGTATCAATAACGGCTTGATTTCCATCATAAGCTACAACCGCGGCGCGAAGGAACGGAAACGTATCCGGCAAGCGGTCTCGTTCGGGATGCTCACGGCGGTGAGCGTGGCGGTTTTCGGCGCGGCGGTACTTTGGGTATGTGCCGGGCCGCTGTTGGTTCACGGGTTCCACGCCGCCGGACCTGCCAGCGTCTCCGGCGTACCTGCCCTGCGCATGACCGCCTTAGCCTTCCCCATTGGCGCGGTGAGCATTATTTTATCCGCCGCGTTCCAGTCTCTGGACCGGAGCGTGTTCTCCTTGCTCATTGCGCTGCTGCGGCAGCTCGTTCTGCTTCTGCCCGCCGCGTATTTCCTGGTCCGGTTCGCCCCGCAGTACGCCTTTCTGGCCTTTCTGCTCGCGGAACTTCTCACCTGTTTCGTTTCGCTGACCCTTGCGTTTGGACTCCGAGTTGAGCCGCCGGTTTCCGATCACGGAACACGGGCGCAGTCCGGAGGATTGGACCCCTGAACTGCGCCCGCAGTAAAATCTAGGAAGCGGATCTTTTTTATTGGGCAAGTTTGAACTGTTCGACGAGTTCTTTAAGGCTGGCGGCCTCCGCAGAGAGCTGCTGACTTGCGGCGGCGGACTGCTCTGCGGTAGCGGAGTTGGTCTGGACGACGGAGGAGATCTGATCGACGCCTTCCGTGACCTGCGTGATGGCGGAGGTCTGTTTTTCGACGGCGTCCACGACGATGTCCATTTGAGTGGTGACGTTTCCGGCCAGGACGCTGGTGCGTTCCAGGGACGCGGTGACTTTCTCGACCGCCTGTCCGCCCTCGGTGACGGCGGTGATCGCGCTGCTGATTAAGTCCTTCGTTGCCTTTGCGGCCTCGTCGGATTTCGCGGCCAGGTTACGGACCTCGTCGGCGACGACGGCGAAGCCTTTTCCTGCGGTCCCGGCGCGGGCGGCTTCCACCGCAGCGTTCAGGGCGAGGATATTGGTCTGGAAGGCGATATTTTCAATCGCGGCGATGATTTTGGAGATTTCCTCTGCGGAGCTGGAGATCTTCTCCATTGCGGCGTTGAGTTCTTTGACGTACTCGACGCTGGTACCCAGCTGCGCGCCCGCCTGATTGACGAAGTTCCCGGCTTCTGCGGCAGCGGAGGAGGTCTGCTTGGCGCTGACGGAGATCTCGTTGATGGTGGCGGCCAACTGTTCCACCGCGCTGGCCTGTTCCATAGAGCCCTGACTTAAAGTCTGCGCGCCCATAGAGACCTGTCCGCTGGCGGAAGAGACCTGACTGGCGGAGGCGTCGATCTGGCGCATGGTCGTACTCAGTTCGACTTTCAGGTTCCGCATAGACAGGAGGATGCTCTGGAACCCGCCGACGTAGGCGTCCCGGTTCGGGGACTGGATGTTGAAATTACGGTTTGCCATTTCGGTGAGCAGGTAGCCGATATCGCTGATGATGGTGTTGAGGCTATCGACCATATCGGCGGTGGAGCGGGTCAGTTCCGCGGTTTCGTCCTGACCGCAGGATTGCGGGACGGGGGAGTTCAGGTCGCCTTCCACCAGGAGTTTCATGCGGGCGGCGCAGGCGCGCATAGGTGTGCTGATGCTGATGGAGAGTTTCAGGGCGACCACGATAGAGGCCAGCAGGGAGACGATGATGACGAGGACATTCAGGAACATACTGAAGTAGGTATCGGCCAGGTAGTCCTTTTTCATTGCGGTGACGGCGACGCTCCAACCGTTGGTGCCGTCCACGGGGGCGTAGGCGGCGTAGCGGGGGCCGTCCTCGCCGTGGAAGCTGCCGAAGCCCACTTTTCCCATACGCATTTCGCTGTGGATCGCGGCCAGGTCCTTGAGGGAGCGATTGCTCTGCGCTTCCCGTTCGATGTTCTGGGTGGTGATGGTGTCCATAGTGACGTCCGCGATGGTGTCGCCGGACTGATCGATCATGTAGGCGCGGCTGTTGGCGCTGATCTGGATGGAGGAGACGATATCGTTCAGGAAGGTTTCCGGGGGGACGAAGTAGATGACGCCTGCGATCTGCCCGCCGTGCTGGCCATTGGCGTAGAGAGGCGCGGCGACCATGATGGACAATTCGCCGGTGATTTTGCTAATCAGGGGTTTGGAGACGTAGACGTTTCCGTTCATAGCCTGACGGACGTATTCTCGGTCGGAGTAGTCGTTGCCGTCGAAGATGCTGCGACCGTCCAGACCGATGATATTCCCGCGCTGGAAGCCGTGCATAGCGACACGTTCATCCAGCACGGCGCGTTTTTCTTCGACGGGGACGGCGGGGTCGGACAGCTGCGGGATACATCCGGCGTCCACGGCGACGTTGCAGTAAGCGGAGAGTTCCTGACTGATGCGTTCTGCGGCCAGCACTGCGGTTTCGCGCATCATCTGGCGCACAGTGGCGACGGTGCTGCGGTAGCTCAAAGCCATACTGGTCGCGCCCACAAAGGCCAGTGCGATCAGGACGGTAGCCATCAGGCACAAGGTAATTTTCTGTCGGATACTTTTCATCTCTTTCCACCTCAACCTCTCGCATGAACGCCCGTGGGGCGCATGCTATGTCATTTTCAATTATAGGCGAAACCGGGAGGTTTTGTCAAGCGTTCGTGACGCTTGAATTTCCTTGAAAATTCCCCTTGCAAAACCGGAACGTTTATGCTATACTAAACGTGTTGGGATACGATGCAGGTGTAGTTCAATGGCAGAATGTCAGCTTCCCAAGCTGAACACGGGGGTTCGATTCCCCTCACCTGCTCCACTGGGAAAACTCCCGTAACCGTTGAAATTTCAAGGGTTACGGGAGTTTTTCTGTTCAATCTCCCATCGGGAAAATACCGCTCAAAACCCAAGAAATGCGGCTTAAAACCGGGTTCGGACAAGTCAGAATACAGGTCAACTAAATGCCGCGGACCTCCCTTGCTCATGACGTATACATCCGTTAGAAAGAGAGAAAGGATGAACGTCATGGCGATTATGATTGAGCTGTCCCCGGAGCGGCTGGAGTGTCAAGAGATCGAGACGGTATTACGGCGTCTCCGCATCCCTGGGACGCGGGTAGGGCAGAGGTACCTGGCCTATGCGGTGCAGTGTGCCATGCTGGACCCGGATCTCACCCTGACCAAGACCGGCGCGCTGTATCCCATGATAGCGGATAATTTTGGCGTCACGCGCACGGGCGTGGAGCGTGCCATGCGGACGGCGGTGCAGGCCAGCTGGGAGCGCGGCGGACGTGCAACGCTTGATGAGATAGCCGGATACCATCTCGACGTGCGCCCCACAACTTTTGAGTTTGTGGATTTGGTCGCAGCGCACCTATTGCGGTCCGTGTTGCCCTAATAGCAGCAATTTTTCCGGGCGGGAGCATACTGCACCCGCCCGGTTTTCTTTTTTTCAATCCACACCCCCCGTATGGGGGCGACAATCGTCATAGATATCTCTCCCCTAGTGGTATTCAAAAAGTCAAGAGGTTTTTTAAACATTTTTTGTGCCCTTTGAGCAAAGGTGTCGTTACGTGTCGTATTTTGCGCGGTGCAGTCGATTTTTCCGATTTTCGCCGATTCTTGTCTTATAATCTTCCCATCTCTATAGATATGGGGTGTCATTATGACAATCGAGGAGCAAATCTACGCAGAGCTGCTGGTCATGGGGATCACGCGGCGCTATCGCGGCTGTACACAGGTCTGTATAGCGACGGTACTGGCGATACAGGATGCAGAGCGTCTGCACGACATCACCGAGCAGATCTATGAGGTTGTAGCGTCGCGTTGTGGTACGCGGGTGAGCAATGTGGAGCGCAATATCCGCACCGTCTGCCAACGGGCGTGGAGAATAAACCGCAAGCGTATGAGCGAGCTGGCGGGGTATCCGCTCTACGCGCCGCCTGCGGTTTCAGATTTCATCTCAATTTTGGCGGCGCATATGCAACGCACCCAGCACACGGCAGATGTTTAGGGTGTTATTTTTCCGGGTCAATACCAATGTCCTCTGTAGGGGCGGCGTTGTCCCGCTCCATAGCTTCTAATATTGCGCGTTTGATAAAGGTGTTGACGCTCTCTCCCTTAGCTTTTGCGTGGGCTTGGATAGCGTCGCGCTCATTGGGAGATATACGCACCTCAATCCGTGCAAATTTCTCTATATAGGCTTTCTGTGCCCTTTTCTGGGCCTCAGTTTTTTCCGCCATGTTCATCACCTCAACCATACTATAACACAAAGATAAATCTACCGATAGACACATATTGCACAAATATCTACCGGTAGATTTATGCAATATTCCGACTTGATATCTACCGGAAGATATGGTATTATAATATCAGAAAGGGGGTGAACACCATGAGCAAGCAAAAAAAGAAACGCCGCAAGGCAAAGCCTGCGGCGCGGCCCAATAGGATAGAAGGTTTCCTCGCCGACATCCTAGCGGGCATCGCCTCCGGCCTAATCACAGCGGCAATCCTCAAATTGCTGAACTGGTAGGCCGAGGGGCGGGGCGCGGGGCCTCAACCCCCGCGCCCCAATCATAAAGGATTTTCAGTAAAACGTCAAGGGGGATAACGCATGAAATATTTGCTGTTCGTAATTATTTTTGTGCCAGTATTTGTGCTGGTACGATGGATCATCCGCAAAATCTGGAAGTAAAGATGGTTGCTACTAAAGGCATATGTCCGCCCCCGCTCACTTAGAGCGGGAGCGGATTTAACTTGCCAGAGCCGTTCTTTCCTAGAGAAAAACCCCGTAAAACCCTTGCGGTGCAAGGGATATCTTACTTGCTCAGCTTGGCGGCGACGACGGCCATTTCCTCGCGGGTGATGTTGGCTCTGGGGCGGTCGATAG
>CANDKT010000009.1 GCA_947385365.1 uncultured Bacillota bacterium
CGCGACCACCACATACCAAGACACTCTTTCCCTACACGACGCTCTTCCGATCTGGTGTAAGGCAAATCTGAAAGCTGAAATCCCGTTCCTACCAAGCACAACTACACAAAGAAAGGAATGAGGTCTTTTATGATGCAGGTTCTGAAGAACGGTCTCACCCGCATGGGTGCGCTGATGTTGGCTCTGGTGCTGTTTGTGTCGATGCCGGTCCAGGCGTCGGCGGCGGCGACCACGAAGGTGAAGATCGACTACAACGGGAAAGTAGTCGACAGCTTCAACGACGTAGAGGCCAAGTACATCACTGGCACGGGCAACAGCAGCACGGGCGAGTATTCCGACGCACAGTATGTGAAGAACTACTACGCGAAGGTCTACGGTGTAGAGGTCCACGACTTGCTCCCAGGGAAGACGCCTAAGTCATCGACGGAAGGGTATAGCTTCCGGCAAATCCAAACCGCGATCCTGCCCGGTGACATCGGCTACCACAACACGAACGACAAGGGCAGTCCTCACTGGTTCATCGTTAAGTCCGTTTCTGGCGACAACATAACTGTCATCGAACAGAACTGGAAATGGAAGGAAGGTTCTTACACCTACGCCAACGCGAACCGCACGGTCACGCTCAATGTCACGCCCTATTTGAGAGTGTACCGTCTCTATCGAAACGGCCAGTCGGCGAACCAACCTCAGAGCAGCTCGGCGGCGAGCAACCCGGCATTTGTCGATGGCATCTATTACATACAATCCGCGCTCCCCGGTAATTACGTGGTGGACATACCTGGAAGCTCTGCGGAAAGCGCGCAAGAAGCCAATCTCTGGACATGGAACGGGGGCAACAATCAAAAGGTATGGATCCACTCGATCGGCGGCGGTCGGTACAGCATTGATTTCGTACACAGCGGACAAGTTATGAACATCTATGGCAACCCCGATACGTCCGTGACCGGCATGAAAATCATACAGTACAAGTGGACTGGGGAAGGCTGCGAAAAATGGGCGATCCTTCCGAATCCGGATGGGACAGTTTGCCTGGAAGCGAACGGGCTCTACCTTGACGCCTATCAAGCCACTGCAAAGGGGTGCGACGGTTGCCCGTTGATCGCCTACACGCCGAACGGCGGGACCAATCAGAAATGGCGTCTCATTTCCGAGAACGATGTCCCCCAGCCGAACCCCGACCCCAATGCCAGTGCAGCTGTGCGTTTCCCCTTGAAGGGCGGCGTCACCAGAAGCTCCAGCGCGAAAACAAGCGGGTTCTACTGCGACTACAGAGCCTCCAAGGGAACGCCCATCTATGCCCCGGCAAACGGAACCGTGACCTTGTATCAAAGTTACGCCGTCAACCACAGGAAACTAGCCAGTTACGGCAACAACCTGGTATTTACATCCAGCGATGGTGTTTATACCATGAAGATGGCTCACCTCTCCGGTTTTGGCAGCAGCTTGCCGTATCACCTCAAGTATACCTCCAGCCTGCCCTATCCCTGCTCCGTTAGCAAGTACAGCTGCGAAACCGTTCCTGTTTCTTCCGCTCAGCTCCCAGTTTCCCAAGGCCAAGTTCTGGGGTATGTGGGCGATACGGGTAACGCCAGTGGTCCGCATTTGCACTTGGAAGTCCAAAAGAATGGCGTGCCCGTCGATCCAGCTTCGGTCTTGACCGTTTGGAACTGACCTGACCCGGTAAGTGATCCCCCGTCCGCAAGGCGGGGGATCTCAGCGGGACACAACAGATAGAACGGAGGTGAAAGATATGCTTTTGAGCGCGATTGCCTTTGGGATGAGCCTGGGCGCCACCTTGGGCGTCTCCATTGCCACAGTGACCGGCATACCTGCCGCGACCTGCACGGCCGCCGGAACCATCGCGGGCGCTGTCGTAGGCGCTGCCGTGGGCCTTGACGAGTCCGTGAACCTCAACGCCCAGGTGGAACAGCAGCTTTGCTGAGCCGCCTGCCCCCAAAACGCCGCGGTGCGAAACTCCAAATTTGAAAGCCGGGTCCCAACGCGAAAATGGAGCTTCGCACCGCCCCCCAGCCTTCCCCCGGGAAAAAACAACGTCCTTGTGTCGAAAAAGCGCTTGCCTTTTGCCCCCCTCTTTGGTACAATAAAGCTGCCTTCGGAAACTCCGCCTAAAAATCCCCCCCGCTTGCTCTCCCACGTTGTGCTGTTTTGCCGAAGCATCCCACTCCCCTCACGGGGACGGAAACTGATAGCCCAGTCAATGTCATCGGGGTTGAAGCCGAAGCATCCCACTCCCCTCACGGGGACGGAAACACATCAGTCGCAATGAAGTAAACCGGTACGAACGAAGCATCCCACTCCCCTCACGGGGACGGAAACCTAGGCTACTATTTTCGCCCAAGAAAGCCGCGAGGAAGCATCCCACTCCCCTCACGGGGACGGAAACCGAACCTGTTTTGCTTTGGCAACATCGTCTTTCAGAAGCATCCCACTCCCCTCACGGGGACGGAAACTGGAGAACATATACACCTTGCTGCCCTGCGGCCGAAGCATCCCACTCCCCTCACGGGGACGGAAACTTTGGCTATGGAATAGTTTTTATTGTGTTCGGCGAAGCATCCCACTCCCCTCACGGGGACGGAAACAGTATGCCCATGATACGAATCATCATAGGGGTTGGAAGCATCCCACTCCCCTCACGGGGACGGAAACGGCGGAAACCGTCGCATCGGTGACATCGGCGGAAGAAGCATCCCACTCCCCTCACGGGGACAGAAACTTAGTCACGCACACCCACAACCAGACAGTCAAAAATAGAAGCAGTTCACTCCCCTCACGGGGACGGAAACACTTCCGTTTTTCGAGGATTTTCAACTATTTCAGCGAAGCATCCCACTCCCCTCACGGGGACGGAAACCGCCTCACCAAGCTCGACGCGCTGTATCTGCCAAAAAGGCTTTCAAAAACCGCCTCTGTACGGGGCGCGGAGCAAACCGGACGTCGCGCCGAATGGCGCGGCGTTTTTTTTGCGCAAACAGGGCGTCAGCCCTGAACTTTCCGTTTCCGCAAGCGAGAAGGAAGTGTAAGGCAAAACCCGCGAAGCTCCGCGCGGCAGGGACGCGAAAAACTTTTGAAAAAAGTTTGACTCAGCCCTGAACTTTCCGCTTCTGGAAGCGAGTAAGAGGTGTAAGGCAAATCTGGAAGCCGGTTCCCGTTCCCACGAATAACCACCCAAACCACACACAAAGAAAGGAATGAGGTCTTTATGATGCAGGTTCTGAAGAACGGTCTCACCCGCATGGGTGCGCTGATGTTGGCGCTGGTGCTGTTTGTGTCGATGCCGGTCCAGGCGTCGGCGGCGAAGGCCACGAAGGTAGAAGTCAACTGCAACGGGAAAGTCGTTGACAGCTTCTACCAGGTGCAGGCGAAGTACATCCCCGGCACGGGGAACAGCAACACGGGGACTTACAGCTGCGCGCAGTACGTAAAGAACTTCTACTCGCAGAAGTTCGGCGTAGAGGTCCACAACCTGCTGGCGAACCAGACGCCGCTGTCTTCCACAGCGGGGTGCAGTTTCCGTCAGATCTCCTCGGGGATTTTGCCCGGGGACATCGGGTACCAGAGCAACTCCAGGGGTGGTGGCCACTGGTTCATCATCAAGACGGTTTCGGGGAACTCGATGACGATCATCGAGCAGAACTGGAAGTGGGCGGAGGGGTCCAAGACCTACGCTTACGCGAACCGCACGGTGACGTTCGGGTCGACAGCGGGTTTGAAGGTGTTCCGTCTGTGCCGCAACGGCCAGCCGGCGAATAACCTCTCGGGCGGCGGCTCGAGTTCCCAGCCTGCGGCAAGCACTCCGGGGCGCGACACCGCGGCGGTCGAGAAGCTCCTGTTCCAGGCGGACTACTACGCCAGCGTCTACGCGGATTTACGCCAGGCGTTCGGGAACGACTCCGGCAAACTGTACCAGCACTGGAAGACCTACGGGATCAAGGAAGGCCGGACCGCGTCTCCGCTGTTTGACGCCCGCTGGTACCTCGCCCACAACCCCGATGTGGCGAAGGCTTACGGGGCGCAGAACTACGAGATGGCGTACAACCATTTCGTAAACCACGGCCTGTGGGAAGGGCGTCAGGGATCGCAGTACTTCAGTCCGACGGTTTACCTCGGGCTGTACCCGGACCTGAAACAAGCGTTCGGCAGCAATTACCTGGCGGCAGCCGAACACTTCCAGGTCTACGGGCTGCGTGAGTTCCGGCAGGCCTCCGCGGAGTTCTCGATCCGCGTGTACAGCGACCGCAACCCGGATGTGGCGCAGGCGTTCTCGAGCAACCTCCAACGCGTGGCGCATTTCACCGCCTACTGCCAGTACGGTGCGGAACGCCGCCCCTGCGTCTGAGCCCTGCCCCTGGACCGGCTCCCTCGCCCCCCAAAAGGCGGGGGAGCGGTCTCCCCCTTTCTTGTCGAAACCGCTTGCTTTCTGTCCGCCTCTCTGGTACAATAAAAGCATACCTCCTCTCACGGGGACGGAAACCCTACTTCATCGTAGGCTTAATGCTGCATGTGCTGTATGTGGAAGCATCCCCCCTCACGGGGACGGAAACGGTCTTGCGGTTGTGACAGCGACGGTGCTTCCGAAAGCATCCCACCCCCCTCACGGGGACGAAAACGTTGGCTCCTTCACGTTCGGCTGGTACTCCATCGGTAAACATTCCACTCCCCCCTCACGGGGACGGAAACTCTTTGCCTATCGCGGCATCAAGTGTATATGGTAGGAAGCATCCCACGCCCCTCACGGGGACGGAAACACTGTCATAAGTGCTGTATGCTCCCTGCCGATTCATTCCATTCCCCTCACGGGGACGGCAACTTCTTTGCATCCAAGTCATTAAAGTGCCACCACTCAAAAAACTCCCTACCCCTCACGGGGACGAAAACTCGAAGGTCTGTCCCTGGCTCTTGTGGATGGTCAGGATTCATTCTACTCCCCTCACGGGGACGGAAACAGACCACGGCAAGTGACATCAGTCGGTTCAGGCAGAGATGTATTCTCCACCCCTCACGGGGACGGACGCTCGCAATTTAGTCGCTTTGCGATGTCGATCACACCCCTCACGGGGACGGAAACCTGGAAAAATCCACTTGCATACCGCATCTTCTCCCCCTTACGGGGACGGAAACTGCCAATCCGATTAACGAAATCGCGTTTGCTACAGAAAACGTATCTCCACCCCTCACGGGGACGGCAGCTCTTTTTGGGTGAAACCCTGTTCTTGTCCCAGCGAAACATCCACTTCCCCTCACGGGGACGGAAATATCCAATAGGCGTTGTTGTGCATAATCAGGTCAGGACCCCTCAATTTCCCCTCGCGGGGACGGAAACTCTCCGACAAAGTGCGCAGTCACTGTATAAGTGCAGAACGTGCCCACCCCTCACGGGGACGGAAACAGCAGCTCGTCTTGCTGTGCCTTGTTGAACCGGTGGCTCTCAAAACGTACCCCCACCCCTCACGGGGACCCGAAACTTATAAATGCAAGGAGACGCGGTATGGAAAAGTACCTGACCATCCTGGAGGTGTCTCAGAAACAGGCGTACATCTTCGCCAGCAGGCAGCTCAGAGAAAACGCCGCCCGTTCTGCCGACATCCAATACGTCACCGACAGCGCGTTCTTTACCCGCGTTGCCGGAACCCGCTACCTCGAAGCGCAAAACTTGGTCTACTCCGGCGGCGGTCACACCGTCCTGCAATTCGATTCCAAAGAACAGGCCGTCGAGTTCGCCCGCGCCGTTACAGAAGCCGTCCTCCGCCTCTACCCCGGCTTGGAGCTGTTCGTCAAAACGCTCCGCTACGACGAAGCAAAATCCCCCGGCGAAAACCTGAAAGAACTCTCCAAAGCCCTGGAACAGAAAAAAGCCACGCGTACCGCTTCCTTCCGGCGGCTGGACTTCGGCTTGGAGCTTCCCGCCCCAGCCGACGCCGCGCCGGACCGACCCGATCTACGGGAACTCAATCCCCCCGACGGCTTCCACTTCCCGAACCGCTTCGATCAGCTGGTCCAAGCTCTCCCCGGCGACACCGCTGAGAACTTCCTCGCCGTTGTCCACATCGACGGCAACGCGATGGGAACCCGCGTAGACGATATCTACAAAGCCAACTCCGACGATTGGGAACACTGCCGTACCAGTCTGCAACAGTTCAGTCAGGGCATCCAGAACGACTTCAAGACCGCCTTCCAGGAGACCGTGGACGAGGTGATCCGTATCCTTCAACCGGAACACGACCTGCCTATCCGCCCCGTCATCTTAGCCGGTGACGACGTGTGCTTTGTCACCGCCGGGCGCATCGGTTTGGAGTGCGCCCGGATCTTTTTGCAGAAACTCGCCGCCCGCGCCAACCCCAAACAGCCCGGCCGCCCCTACGCCGCCTGCGCCGGCGTCGCGCTGGTCCACCTCAAGTACCCCTTCCACCGCGCCTACGACCTCGCCGAAGAGCTTTGCTCCAGCGCAAAACGCTTCGGGGCCGCCCTGGACCCGGAAGGCCGTATCTCCGCGATGGATTGGCACATCGAGTTCGGCCAGCTCAAAGACAGCCTGTCCGCCCTGCGGGAGGATTACCGGACCGAAGACGGCTGCCGCTTGGAATTGCGCCCCGCCGCCGTGCTGGTCCCGGACGGCTTGCCCAAACCCGCCCCGGAACGCTTCTATAACTACTTCCGCACCCTTTGCGGCGTCATGCAAAACAAGCAAAAGCTGATCGCACGGAGCAAAATCAAACAGCTGCGCACCGCCCTGAAACAGGGCGAGACCGAAGGAGAGTTTTTCCTCCGCGACCGCGAGATCAGCCAGCTGCTCTACGAACCCCTCCAGGCCGCCTACCCCTTGCAGGACTGGCCCGAGGTCTTACGCCAAAAAGGCGCGTTCCGCGCCTTCCCCGAGAAGGACGGCTCCGTCAAACGCTGCCTGTTCTTCGACGCCATCGAACTGCTCGACCACTACCAGACCCTTGAGGAGGTGTCCCTGTGAGTCAACGCATCACGCTCCCTGTGCGGATGGAACTGCGTTCCGACGCCGTGTTCGGCTCCGGGTACAGCATCCCCGGCGGCGAGGACGTGGCCGTCTGCCGGAACGACGCCGGTCTGCCTTACGTCAAAGGCTCCACCTGGAAGGGCCTGCTGCGGGAGAGCCTGGAAAATCTGACCGCTTGGGGCGTCGGCGTCCCCGCCGACGTGGACGCCCTGATGGGCGAACCCGGCTGGAACGGCTTGAGCGGCGGACGCCGGGTGCAGCTCACCGAGCTGTCCCTGCTCGACCCCCCGGACGACCCTGAAGACTGCTTCGCTCTGCGCGTCTTCACCAGCTTGGAAAACGGCGTCGTCAAAAGCGGTTCGCTGCGCACCGTGTCCTGCGCCCGCGCCGGTTTGACCTTCTCCGGGGAGATCTCCTGCGACGAGACCGATCTGCCTCTGCTCCGGGACGCCCTGGCCGGGATCAAATGGGCCGGGACCCAACGAAACCGCGGCTTCGGACGCGTCCGCTTCACCGTCGGGGACGCCCGCGCTTCCCAACTTGACGCCCCCGGCGTCGCCGGGACTTGCCTCCGCGTCCGGCTCCGCACCGAACTGCCCGTGGTCCTCACCGACCCCGGCCGCAGCGACGGCAACTCCGCCGAAACTTACGGCTTCATCCCCGGCTCCGCCCTCCGGGGCGCGGCGATGGAAGCGTTGGCCTCCCGTGACCCCGCCTGGTTCGCCGCCCACAGAAAAGCCCTCCTGCACGCCCGCTTCCTGGACGCCGTGCCGGTTCCGGACCCGTCCCTGGTTCCCCTGCCCGCCCTGCGCGGCTTCTACGAGGACAAGGAGGAGTCCTGTTTAGAATGCGTCGTCCAGAACGGGGACTTCACGCCCCGCTTCAAACGCGCCAAATTGGGCGCGTTCTGCGCCTTGGACGGGGACGTCATCCGCGGCTGGACCGCCGCCACCGGCGGCGCGACTCGCATCCATCGGGGCGGAGACGGTCAGGACCCGCAGATGTTCCAGGTCCGCGCCCTCAGCGCGGGACAGGACTTGGAAAGCTACATCCTCTTGGACGAGACCCCCGAACTGGCCGGGACCCTAGCCCAGGCGTTGAGCGGGACGCTCTGGCTGGGCGCGGACCGCTACGCCGGGTACGGCAAGTGCCGCGTTCAGGTCGAAGCCGCCCCGCGCCCCGCGTGGCAGACCGCCTACGGTTTCCCGGACGGCTCCACGCCGGAACAGGAACTCTACCTGCTGGCCGTCTCCCCCTTCACCATGCTGGACGCCTTCGGCGAACCCTGCGGGTTAGACGAGACCCGCCTCAGACAGCGGCTGGGCGTGGAAGAACTCACGGTACAGTTCTGCGCCACCGCCCTGTCCCAAGCGGGCGGCTACAACCGGACTTGGGGCTGTCGGGCTCCGTCCGTGCGGTTCTACGACCGGGGCAGTCTCTTCCACCTGAGCTGCAAACCCGCGCCGAAACTCGACGCCCTGCGTCAGATCCAGCGGGACGGCCTCGGCATACGCCGGGAAGAAGGCTTCGGACAAGTGCTGTTCCTGCCCGCCGCGCGCGTGGACGGACTGCGCCGAAAGGCGAAGCTGGAACCTGCCCCCGACGCCGGGACCAGTACGCAAACGCGGCTCCGCCGCGCCCGGTACCGCTGGGTCATGGACCACACCGGAGAACTGAACGCCTGCGGCCTGTCCAAGAGCCAGATCGGCACGCTCCAGTCGCTCTGCGAGAAGGCTATGTCCAAGGGCGGGGACTGGACCGAACTGGACGCGCACCTGAACCACAACCTGTCGAACCGAGGCGCGCTGCACGGTGAGCGGTTCCAAAAAGCGGACCGACTCATCCGGGCCGTGCTGGAACGGCCTCTCCGGGAGACGCTGGGACTGGAACGCTGCGGCGACAGCATGACGGAGCGGTTCGCGCTGCTGTGCCTGCTCTTCGACCACAGCCGTAAGGGAAAGGAGGCGGAGTGAGATGGCCGCACGGTTTACTTACGCCGCCGTCTACCAGATCGAAGCGGTCTGCCGCACGCCTCTGCGCACCGGCGGGCCGGAGGGCGAGGTGGAAGAGATCCTCCGCCGCCGGGATGGCAGAGCGTTTGTACAGGGCGCGTCCCTGGCCGGAGCTTTGCGGGGGTTCCTGCGCGACCCCGCAACCGCGGAAGCGCTCTTCGGAAGTCAGGACCGGGCCGGACATCTGATCGTCTCCGACGCCCTCTTCGACCGGGAGAGCGATCCGTTCACCCGTCCCCGGCTGCGCATCGACCCCCGCTCCGCGACCGGGGCCGCCGGCGGTAAATTCGACGTGGCCCACATGGGCGCGGGTTCCAAACTGCGCTTCACCCTGGTCTGGCAGGGACCCGCTGAGCGGAAAGAAGAACTGGAAACGGTCGAACAGCTCCTGAGCTACCTGAACGCGGGACTCATCCGGCTCGGGGCGCAGAAGTCCAACGGGTTCGGACAGCTGACCCTGACCGTCCGCCGCCGCCGGCTGGACCTCACCGTTCCCGCGGACCGGAGCGCGTGGCTGGACGAGGATTGGGACGGGGAACCGTTCCCTCTGCCCGCCGCGCCGGACGCCGGACGCGTGACCTTCACCGTGACGGGACGCGCCGACAGCCTCCTGGTCAAGAGCGCGCCGGAGGTCACAGAGGACGGCAAACGCTACACCCCGAACCTCTCCGAGAACGGGACCGCTCTCCTGCCCGGCTCCTCCGTCAAAGGCGCGGTCCGCGCCCGCGTGGACTACATCGCCAAGACCTTAGGGCTGGGACAGGACCTGACCGACGCGTACTTCGGTCGCATGGCGCGTAAGGGCGAGGACAACGGTCTGGCCGGGCAGGTCTTCTTTGAAGACGGCGTGCTTTCCGGACCGCGCGCCAAGATCAGCCGCATCCGCATCGACCGCTTCACCGGCGGCGTGCAGCGGAAAGGGCTGTTCACCGAGGAACCGCTCAGCACGCCCTTGACGTTGCGCGTCAGCGCACCGGCGGAACCGCCCCTGTGCGCACTGCTGACATACGCCCTGCGGGACTTAGGGCTGGGGCTGTACGGCCTGGGCAGCGGCTGGGCCGTGGGACGGGGCCGGGTGGCAGTCGAAACCCTGGAGATCTCCGCCCCCGGCGGCCAACAGGCCGCGCTCCGGTTCGCGCCGGAGGGTCGGGTCGAGGCCGACGACCCCGACGGTCTGCTGAACGCCTGGCTGAACGCTCTGGAGGAGGTGCGGCAATGAAAAGGGAACCCTTAAACGTGCCGGAGGCCCTGCGTCAGGGCCGGACGCTGCCCTACGCGCTGATTTATAGCCTGAGCCGCATGACGCTTGGCCCCACGCCGGAGTCCGTGGACCTGGACGAGCTGATCGAAGCCCGCTTCTTCAACGCTACGGAGGAAGTCCGCATCTTCCGGGACGAGACCGGCCTGCAAGCGGTCCGGTTGGTCCAGGAGGCGGACGACGTCACCTTGAACGAGTCCTTCTCGCTGGCGAACCGGGCCGCGTTCGGCGGGACCTTGACGCGGACCCAAACGCTTGACTTTGACGACGACGGACAGGCGTTTATCGCCTGCACCCGGCTGACCGGCTGGAAGGAGGGTCCCCCAAATGCCTAACGACACCACGGTCCGCGCCCCTTACAACTTCGTTCCCTTCTCCAACAAGATCCTGCCCTACCAGCGGAACGAACTCCCCGCTCACGACGCCGTCGACCCTGCCCTGAAAACCGGCGAGATCCACGTCACGTTCACGGCGGATACGCCGGTGTTCGTCTCCGACGGGCGGAAAAACGACCCGCATTTCTTCCGCGGCCCTGACGGGACGCTCCAGATCCCCGGCTCCAGCGTCCGGGGGATGATCCGGGCGAATATGCAAATCTTAGGCTTCGGTCTGGTCCGGGTCGGGGAGGATATGGAAGACCAGCGGGCGTTCTACCGCAAAGTCGCCGACGCCCGCCAAAGTGTTGGCGGGGAACTGAAAAATTACTACGACGCTACGCTGGCGGTGCAGGTCCAGCGCGGCCCGTCCGGAAAAAGCCGCGCCATCCCGCGGAACGTGAAAGCGGGGTACCTCCGGAAGGAGGGCGGGAAGTACTACATCCAGCCGGTGAGCGGCAGCTACCTGCGGGTGTCTAAGAAAACGCTGGCCAACGCCGGGCTAGACCAACGCTACGCGCAGACGATCCCAGTGCGGTACCGCGCCGACGGGGAGCGGGTCACGGCGGTGTTCCGCGCGAACGGTCCGGACACCGGTCGGAACGGCGTGCTGCTCTGCCCAGGCGTGGATATCAACGGGGATGGGACCCGCGGCAAATCGCCGAAACCACCCGCGCACCGTTACATCTTCCCCCCGGCGGACGAGACGGCGGACCCGGTCGGCATCTCCAAAGAAGACGAGTTGGCTTACGCGGCGGACTGGGAGAACCGGGAAAACAGCCTGAAAGGCGGGACGAAACTCAACGGACAGACGGTCCGATACGACCCGGCGTTCTGGAAACTGCCCGAGGAAGGACAGGAAAAGCCGGTGTTCTACATCCAGCACGACGGCCATGTGTTCTGGGGGATGACGCTGTTCCTGCGCATCGGCTACCGGAACACGCTGCGGGAAGGTTTGCCCAGAAGCCACCGGGAGAAGCAGGACCGAACGGATTTCCTGGACTGGCCGCGGGCGATTTTAGGCTGGGCGGGGGACGAGACGTCTTACCGTTCCCGCGTATCGTTCGGGGACTTCCGCGCGCAGGGGGACCCGAAGGAATCGGCTCCATTCAAGACGGTCCTGAGCGCGCCGAAGATCAGCTACTACCCCGGCTACGTGGTCCACGGGGACCACTACAACAAGAGCCGGAGCGGAGAGGGCAAAGACGACGGGTTCCGGCTCCGGGGCTACAAGCAGTACTGGCTCAAAACGGCCCAGCCGGAACCTGCGGAGAAGGACAACGTGGCGTCCCAACTGCGCCCGCTGCCCATCGGAACGAAGTTCCGGGGCGTCATCCGCTACAAGAACCTCAGGCCGGAGGAATTGGGGCTGCTGCTGTGGGCCATCCGGCTGGAGGAGGGCTGTTACCAGAGCGTGGGCATGGGCAAGCCTTACGGCTTCGGCCGGGTGAAGGCGTCCATCGACGCGCTGCGGGAGTTCGACCTTGGAGGTTTGTACACGCCTCAGAACCTCTGCGCGGCCCCTGCCGCCGCGCCGGACGGCGCGGTACAGGCGTACATCGACGCCTACGACGCCGCGGCGTCTCAGGCGATGCACTTGAAGAAACCCAAGAAACGTCCGTCCGTCACCAGCTTGGAGGAGATCAAGGACTTCTTTTACCTGAAACGAACGATTCGGGCGCAAGACGAGGTCAGCTACATGACGCTGGCCGAGTACCAGAACACGCGCTGGCCGTTGCCGGACACGGCGTCGTTCCGCAGGGAAGCCGAAGAGGCCGCTCTGGCAGCTGCGCCGGGGGACACGTCCGTGGAAGCCTTGATAAAGCGGATCAATCACAGGTAGGAGGGAGTGCCTATGGCAAAGAAAATCGTCCTGTTTCTCAGCGACCCGAAGTCCGGCGACCCGAGGACCTACCAGTGTCCTGACGGCAATCCGGTCCAAGGCGTCCAGACCAACGAGGCTCCGGTGAAGTACCTGCTCCGCGCCCATACGGGGATCAAAACAATCCTCTGCGTGGTCACGCCGCTGGCCCAGGCGACCTTGCCGATTCTCCGGGAAGCGGTCAAGGCGCAGGCCCCGGCGGTGATCGTCAAGGAGATCCCCTTCCAGGATGGGGCGGACTTCGCCGCCGGACCGCTGGCGCGGATCATGGAGGAAGTGCAGAAAGGCGACGAGATTCTGCTGGAACTGACCGGCGGACCGCGGGACGCGATTATGCAGCTGCTTCTGACCAGCCGCGCGCTGTCTTACAGCGGTATCCCAACCGCCGGGGCGGTGTACGCGAACCTCGGGGCGAAGGAGATCGTGGACTGTTCCCAGCTGATCCGGTTCTTCGACCTGGTGGGCGGGATGCAGGAATTGACCAGTTTTGGCCGCGTGACCGCTCTGCGGGCGTACTACCAGGACCGGACCGAGCCGGAAATCACCGCGCTGCTGGACGCGATGGAGCGGTTGAACGAGTCCATCACCCTCTGCCGCACCGGGAAGATCGACCAGCATATCGCGGCGTTCAACGCCGCGATGGAGTCCGCCCAGAGCTGTTCGGACCCGTTGATGCGGGCGTTGCTGCCTGCGTTCCGGGCCAAGTTCGGCCGGAAATTGAACGTGCCCGGCTTGATCCGCTGGTGCCTGGGCAGCGATATGATCCAGCAGGCGCTGACCATCTACAAGGAGCGTATCGCGGCCTACATCCTGAACACGCGGAGCGGCACGTTAGTCGAACCGGTCCCCCGCGCGCGGCTGACGGAGCGGGAGGCGAAATCCTTGGACCTCTTCCTGGACGCCAAAAAGGACTACGAGACCGAAGAGGAAATCCGGTTCCGTATGCTGCTGAACCTGGGCAACTTGAAAAAGTACCAGTTCTACGACGAAACGACCGGCGTCTGGCAGGTGGACCCGGCGGTGCTGACGTTGGAGTACCTGGACGAGCTTGCGCCGCGGAGCTACCACTTCCAGATCCACTGCGCGATACCCAAGCTGCGGGCGATCCTGATGGACTACCAGTACATCCGCATTCTGCGGAACATGACGAACCACGCCAACGATGAGAGTACCAGCGGGGAGCTGCTGGAATACCTGGTGAAGCAGGGGTACCCGCAACCTGAGGAGGCGGGGGTCCCGGAAGTGAAACAGGTGCTGAACCAAGCGTTGGACCACTTGAAGACTTGAAGTAGGAGGACGTGACGTGCTGAGCCGCTTCGAATTTTCCATGCGCCCCGACGGTCCGTGCCGTCCTCAGTCGGAGTGGGCGTACCACCTGTACGCCGCGCTGCTGGAACGCCTGCCGCCGGAGTTCGCCCAGCGCGTCCATGAGGACGGGGCCTCTCCCGTGAGTCAGTACCTCTGCGTCCGGGAGGACACGCTGTATTGGACCGTGAACCTTCTGGGCGAGGCGGCCGAAGCGTTGGCCGGACCGGCGTTGGAGCAATGCCAACCGTTCCAGCTCCGGAAGAACGGCGTGGTCCTGACGCCGGAGCTGGAACGGCGGGAGCAGATCGCCGATGTGGAAGAACTGTTCCGGCAGGGTGCCGCCAGAAGCCGTCTCCACCGCTTGGAGTTCCGCACCGCCGCGGCGTTCAAGAGCCAGGGACAGTACCGCAGTCTTCCGACGCCCCGGCTGGTCTTGCAGAGCCTGATGAAGAAATGGAACGGCTGTTTCCCGGACTGTCCTATCGTGGACGAGGACGGGGAGGGAATGGACGCGATGGCCGGGAAGTTGAACTTCCATGCGTTCTCGCTTTGGAACGCGGCCTATGTACTCAAAGGACAGTCCATTCCTGGGTTCCGGGGGACCCTGACGGTGGAAAACAAACTGTCCGGGTTCCACCGGGAGCTGGCCGACGCGCTGCTGTTCTTCTCCGGGTTCGCCGGAGTCGGGATCAAGACCGCCTTGGGTATGGGCGGCGTCCGGCATCAGAATCTATAAAAAACCCCCGCTCCTGACGGAGCGGGGCTTTTCAGAACGAACCAGAAAGGAGCGCTTTTCTTGAAGAAATTCTTTACCACCGTGTCCTTGCAGCCGCTGCCGGGGGACCTGTCCCTGATGTCCTACCAGGCCGTAGGCAATTCCAAGCTGCAAATGGACGCGGAGACCAGTTTCCCCATCCTGACGGCGGTGAACGGCTACGCCCAGCCCGGAGAGGACTTCCGGCTGATCGCGGTGATGCCGGAGAACCCGGCGACGCTCCGGAACCGGGACGTACTGTCCGCGCAGCTGACGGAGCTGTGCGCGCGGCGGGAGCTGACCTGTTCCGCCGGAGTGGAGACGGTGCTGGCGGAGGACTCCCAGGAGGTAGCCGCCCACGCGCGGACGTTTTTGAAGCTGCTGGACTACGTGGGCGACGACGATGAACTGTTCGTGTGCATGACGTTCGGAACGAAACCGCTGTCGCAGGCGATGCTTCTGGCGGTGCAGTACGCCTACCGGGTGAAGCGGAACGCGTCGATTTCGTGCGTGGTGTACGGGGAGGTGGACCGGAGCGGTCCGAAGCCTTGGACGAAGGGGAAGGTGTACGATATGACCGCGCTGCCCCGGTTGGACGAGATCGTGCATCTGCTGGCCCAGCGCGGGGTCTCCGATCCCAAAGCGGCGCTGAACTCCATCCTGTCGCTGTAAGGAGGGGGTTCGTGTGAGCAGACAAGACCAGCCGAACATGAGGGAAACGTTAGAAACCCTGTGCGTCCAGTGGGCGGCGTTAGGGCCGGAGGACGAGGGAAAGAAGCTGGACGTTCAGAGCCAAATCTTTGAGATCGTGTTCGACCTGTTCAAAGGACGGGAGGACGAGATCGTCACCGTTTTCCTGAACGATTGGCAGAAGTTCGACCCCGCGCGGGGTTCCGCCTACGACTTTTTCTCGGTCCGCCTCCGTTACCAGAAACTCAACGCCTACCGGAAACAAAAAACGCATCAGGACCGCACGGTCACGAAGCTCATCCAGCTGGACAGCGGCGAGGAAGAAGATCCGACGGATAGACTTCCGGCGGGTTGGGACTCCGACCCGGAGCTTTTGCTGATGTTTGACGCCGCCGCCTGCGAGCTTCTGATCGGCATTCTGGAACTGCCCAAACGGCTCCGGGGGCAGGCGAACAACCCGACACGGCATCGTTACTTCCGGCTGTTTTTCACGAACAACGCGGTCACGTGCCTGCACGGCTTCGGCGTGCCGGAGAGCTGGCTCCGGAGAGAACGGGACCTGTTCGCGGCGATGCAAGAGGAGTTCCTGGACTTCTTCCTGCGGGAACACTGCCGCACCATTCCGGACATCTGCCGTTCCCCGCTGAAACTTCACGGGGAGCTGGTGGAAGGGCAGAGCATGGAGGAGACAGCACTGCCCTTGCCGGGGGACGTGTACGCCAGCTACCTGAACGTAGGCGAGAACGCGGTGAGCCAACAGAAGAAGTTCTACCTGAACGAGATCCGGAACTGGCTGTCCTGAACCGCCGTCAGGCGGTTCAACGGACGGCGGCAAAGCCCTTTTCCAGATCGGCGAGGATGTCGTCGATATGCTCCGTGCCGATGGACAGGCGGATGGTGTTGGGTTTGATGCCCTGATCCAGCAGCTCCTGCGCGGAGAGCTGGGAGTGGGTCGTCGTGGCCGGGTGGATGACCAAAGACTTCACATCGGCCACGTTGGCCAGCAGAGAGAAAATCTCCAGGCTGTCGATGAACTTGTGCGCTTCCGCCTGTCCGCCCCTGATCTCGAAGGTGAAGATGGACCCGCCGCCATTGGGGAAGTACTTCTCATACAGCGCGTGGTCCGGGTGATCGGGCAGGGAAGGGTGGTTGACTCGTTCGACTTGCGGGTGCCGGGCGAGGAAGTCCACCACCTTCTTCGTGTTTTCGGCGTGGCGTTCCACGCGCAGAGATAAGGTCTCCACGCCTTGGAGGAGCAGGAACGCGGCAAACGGCGAGAGCGTCGCGCCTGTGTCCCGCAGGAGAATGGCCCGGATGTAGGTGACGAAGGCGGCGGGACCGGCGGCGTCCGCGAAGGAAACGCCGTGATAACTGGGGTTTGGTTCCGCGATGGGCTTGTATTTGCCGCTCCGCTTCCAGTCGAACCTGCCGCCGTCCACGATGACGCCGCCTAAGGTCGTGCCGTGGCCGCCGATGAACTTGGTGGCGGAGTGGACCACGATATCCGCGCCGTGTTCGATGGGCCGGATCAGGTAGGGCGTGCCGAAGGTGTTGTCGATGACCAGAGGCAGACCGTGGGCGTGCGCGATCTCCGCGATGGCGTCGATGTCCGGGATGTCGGAGTTGGGATTTCCTAACGTCTCCAGGTAGACGGCCTTCGTGTTGGGCTGGATGGCGGCGGCGAGCTGCGCCAGATCGTGGGCGTCGACAAAGGTCGTGGTCACGCCGAACTGAGGCAGCGTGTGGCTGAGCAGATTGTAACTGCCGCCGTAGATGGTCTTCTGGGCCACGATGTGGTCCCCGGCCTGAGCCAACGCCTGGAGCGTGTAGCTGATGGCCGCCGCGCCGGAGGCGGTCGCTAACGCCGCCACGCCGCCTTCCAACGCCGCGAGGCGTTTTTCCAGCACGTCCTGGGTGGAGTTGGTCAGGCGTCCGTAAATATTCCCCGCGTCCGCCAGACCAAACCGAGCCGCGGCATGGGCGGAGTTCCGGAACACGTAGCTTGTGGTCTGGTAGATCGGCACCGCGCGGGCGTCGGTGGCCGGGTCAGGCTGCTCCTGGCCGACATGGAGCTGGAGGGTCTCGAATTTGTAGCTGCTCATGAGAAGGATACCCCTTTCGTTTTCATTTGGTCCCGCCGCGCAGACGCGCGGAGGGTTTTTTATCGCCTTACGCAATCGGTCCAGGCGGCAGCATTCGGCCGAAGCGGAAATTGTTCCGCAGAAGTTCCGGAAAACGCGCGTTCATATGCGGTCACGCTCCTGACGTTCGATAAACCTATCAACTTGATTGGTTTGTTGGATTATAGCACGGCCCCGGCGCGGTGTCAAGCCTTTTTCCCAAAATTATCCCGCCCATCTTAGATTCTTCCTCTGGAGGGAGAACATCCCAAAAAGGAAAAACCGGATTCCCCCCGAAGGGGGAGAATCCAAAAAAGAAAGTCTGTAAGAGACCGGCTTGCAGGTTTCGGGCAAGTGCGTTATGATAGGGGAAGGGAGGGAATGCTTATGCCGAAGAACGCCTACCAAAAGACCAAACTGCTCCATCTGGCCCGCCTGCTTCTGCGGGAGACGGACGAGGAGCATCCGATTTCCGTGTCGGAGATCATCCGGCGGCTGAACAACCAAGGCATCACAGCGGAACGGAAGAGCATCTACGATGACATGGAGGCGTTGCAGTGCTTCGGCCTGGACGTGCAGTACCGGAAAGGCCGGGGCGGCGGTTGGTTCATCGGGGAGCGGGAGTTCGAGCTGCCCGAAGTCAAGCTGCTGATGGACGCGGTCCAATCTTCCCGCTTCATCACCCAGAGGAAGAGCGACGCGCTGCTGCGGAAGCTGGAGGATCTGGCCAGCGTCCATCAAGCCCGTCAGCTTCAGCGTCAGGTCTACGTCACCGGGCGCATCAAGGTGATGAACGAGAGTATCTATTACAACGTCGATACGCTCCACGCCGCGTTAGCGGAGCGGCGGGCGATCACCTTCCAGTATTTCGACTACGACATCCACCGCCGGAAGGTTTTCCGTCGGGGCGGCCAGCGTTACGAGGTCTCGCCCTACGGGCTGATCTGGAACAGCGAGAATTACTATCTGGTAGCCTTCGACCACAGCCACGAGGAACTGCGCCATTACCGGGTAGATAAAATGCACGCCATTGAGATCACCGCGCAGGCGCAGGCGGGCCGGGAGCGTTACCCGGATTTCCAGCTGGCCGACTACGAGCAGAAGCATTTCGGGATGTACTCGGGCCGGGAACTGACCGTGACGCTCCAAGGGCGGCGGGAGATGGCCGGTGTGGTCTGGGACCGCTTCGGGCAGGACGTGATCCTGGTCCCCGCCGGGCCGGAGCATTTTACGGTGACGTTACCGGTGGTGATGAGCCCGCAATTTTTTGGGTGGCTTTTTGGGTTGGAAGGCGGGCTGACTCTGATCGCGCCCCCGCAAGCGGTCCGCGCCTACCGTCAGAAGCTGCTCGCCGCGTTGGAGTAGCCGGAAAACAAAAAGGCATGGCGTCTGCTCTTCCGGAGCAGACGCCATGCTGTTTCATGTACGGTTTGTTCAGGTTTCCAGGAAGTTTTTCAGCATCTGGGCGACCTGTGCGCGGGTCGCTTGCCCCTGCGGTCCGAGCTGCCCGTTGTCGTAGCCGCTGAGGATGCCTTGGCTCACGGTCCACTGGATAGCTTCCTTGGCGTAGTTGCTGATCTGACCGGCGTCCGGGAACTGGGACAGGTCCTCGTCAATGGAGGGGGACCCGGCGTAACGCCAGAGCATCGTGGCCAACTGCTCACGGGTGATGTTGCCGTCCGGGTTGCTGCCGTCGCTCACGCCGTTGGCGACCGCCCAAGCCATGCTCTTTTCGTACCAAGTCGCGCCGCCGTCGATCTCCGCGCCGTTGAGGCGCGCCAGAACTGTCACCAGCATCGCGCGGGTCATGGGGGCGTCGGGGTGGAAGGTGTCCTCGCTGGTGCCGGAGAACAGTTCCCGGGCGGTGACGAACGTGATGGCGCGGTCGGCCCAGTGCTGGGCGGAGACGTCCGCGAAACGTCTGCTGTTGTCCACGAGTTTCACGGTCGTGCCGTCGGACACTTCCACGATGAGACCGGTGTCGGTGGTTTGGGAGGTTTTGAGGATCTCCGCGGAGCCGTCGTCCTTGACCAGGAGCGCGACCGTACCAGGTGTGGTACTGGCGGGGATCTCCACTTTCACGGGGGTTTTGCTGCCTGTTTTCACGGTCACGGCGGGAGCGGTTTCCGCATCCTTCGCAGGTTCGACCTCGGGGACGGGCAGGAGGATGGTCTGGTTTTCCTTCTGCGCGGCGCTGACCGCGGAGGCGGGCAGTTTGACTTCGGCGGTCATTTTGCCTTCGGCGTCGGTTTTGACCGTGGCGGACGCGCCGTTCTTCTGGGTGATTGTGGTCACGCTGGAGCCGTCTTTTTTGGTCTCGACCTTGGTCTGAGAGCCGTCGGGGTACTTAGTGGTCTCTGTGACGGTTCCGGTGGTTTTGTTTTCCGTTTTCGTTGTAGTGGAACCGTCTGGATTCTTTGTGGTCGTGGTGGTGGTTGTGGAGGAACCGCCGGAGCTGTGCGAACCGCCGGAGCTGCGCAGGACGCCGGAGGCGGTGAGGAGCAGATCCCCTGTGATTTTTCCTTCTGGGATGGTGATGTTCCCCTCGGAGGGGTCGTACTCAAAGTCAGAGAAGCTCTGACCGTTCATCGTGATGGAAATGCTGCTGGGCAAACGGTAAGAGCTGCTCTCTGTTTGGAGCTTGCCGGTGTAGGATTTGCCTTCTTCCACGGAAGCGGGGCCTTCGGCCTTGAGGTTTGTCAGGTCGTAAGTCACGGTGTAAGTCTTTGCGGTCTGGATCGCCTTGAAGGTGGCGTTGACGGTGACGTCCTCGTCGGGCATGGAGAAGGTACGGACGTTGCCTGTTCCCGCGAGGTCGACCGGAGAGCCGTTGGTTTGAGTAACGGTGAGTGTGTCCAACTCGTAGCCGGCGTCGGGTTTCAGGGTAAGGGTGATCGAAGTACCTTTGCCGGCCTGGACCGCGCTGCATTCGATGACGCCGTTTTTCAAGTCGGGAGCGAGGTTGATCTTATGGAAGTCCTGGTCGTAAGCGGGGACGGTGACTTGGACCGGCGCGCCTGCTTTGTGGGTACTGGTTTCGGCGATACGCACCTGATATTCGCCGTTGGGGAGGCCGGTGACTTCCTCGCTTGCCACAGGGGTCCAGTTGCTGGCGGTCTGGGCTTTGTACTCATATTTGGCGTAGTCGGGGCCGAAGCCGGTCAGTTTCCCGTCCTGATTGCTGGCAGCCGTAGGCTTGACGCCGAAGATGGTCTGGCTGGGGACAGAAGGACCTTCAGCTTTTTCGACGGCCTGGGCGCAGGCCGCGGAGCGTGTGCCTTCGTAGTAAGTGCTGGGGTCGGCGGTCACGTCCACGGAGAGTTGCGCGCCGATGTCTGCTTCAGTCAAGGTGTAGGTCTTGCCGGTCGCGCCGGGGATCGGTTCCGCGCCGCGTTTCCACTGGTAGCTCAACTTATCCTTCCCTGCGCGGGTCATTTCCAGCTGTTCGATGTCCGCTTCCAGCGTTTGGCCAAACGTTGGCGTAGTGTTGCGGATGGCGGCGTCGTTTTCCAGCGCGCGGAAGACCTGGACGGTGATACGTTGTTTCACGGTCTGGTTTTCCTCGGCGGCGATCTCCAAGGTGAGCGGGCCCACATTGGTTCCCGTTGCGTCGGGGACGGCGGTGACGGTGAGCTGATTTCCGCTGCGGCTGAGCGTGACTTTGCCGTCTGTTTCGGCGCGGGTCCAGTTCACGTTCTGGTTGGAGGCGTTTTCTGGTTCCACTTCGGCGGAGAGCGTCAGGCTGTGATTGGGATGGGACTCATTGGTGTAGACCTTGAGGACGGTGTTCTCGTTCACAGGCGTACCGTTTACCTTGACCGTGAGGCCGGTGACGGGGACCGGGACAGGTTCCGCATCTTTCAGGTACCAGCGGAGGGTTTCCTGTTCTGCTCTGGGGTCGAAGGTCTTGCCGCCGGAGTAGGAGAAGGCGGAGGGAGCCACGCCGGTCGGCGTGCAGATGTAGAAGGTATCTTCTTGGATGTTGTCGAGTACGACGTTGGTGGAACCGGCGATCTTGTCTGTGGTGACGGTCAGGACTTTTCCGGCGGGCCAAGCCGCGGTACCGCCGCCGGTGACTTCATCGACGGACAGGTCCTGGTTGAAGCGGAAGAGTCCGCCGTCCGAGGTATCGAGGCGGATGGTATCGGCCTGGAGCGTTCCGCCGTTGAGGGTGCCGCGTTTGAGGACGATGAGGCTTTCGCCGACCTTGTTACCGGGTTCCAGGCAGCCGCCGTTGAGCGCGGCGTTGACTTCCGCGCCGTCCACGAGGATCGAGGCGGTACCGGACACGTTTCCGGAGTCCCGGCTCCCGCCGTAGACGGGGCCGTGTCGGAGACCTTCGCCGAGGGTGATGGTGACGTTCCCGGTGACATTTTTGCTGCTGGTATTTCCGCCGTAGATATTGCCGCCGATGCTGGCGCCGGAGAGGTTCATGGTGACGTTGCCGGTTGTCGTGCCGCTGTAGGAGGTCTGCACGACTGCGGTGACGGTCCCGCCGGAGAGGGTCAGGTGGACGTCGCCGGTGGTACTGCCGGTGTATCCGGCGGCGTAGACGTTCCGCCAGGAGCCGGACTGGATGGTCAGATTGGTACCTTCGGTGACTGCGGTGGCGCGGCCGCCGCCTGCCACATTGAAGAAGTAGCTGCCGGAGGGGTTACAGGTGAGGTCTTCTCCGAAGACGACGCGGTTTCCGTTGGCCGCGATGTAGCGCAGCTTGGCGGTATCCAGGGTGATGCTCATATGTTCCAGGTGGGTATCGCCGTGGAAGCCGAAGTTAAACTGGGAGACGATACCTTCCGTTCCGGTTGCGCTGGTGAGGAGGACGGGGTAATCATGAGTGGGAAGTTCGGTATCGCCGCTGAAGGTGACGTTGCCGGTGAAGACGATACTGCCTTGCGTACCGTCCGGGGCGTTCCGCATCAGCTTGCCCAGTTTCAGGTAGGCGGAGTCCAGCGTCTGGACGGGAGTTTCTGGGGTCCGGCCATTGTCGCGGTTGGTTCCGCTGACGCCGTTGACGTAGATTGTGTAGTGGGTGATGTGGCGGTTGATGATCTCAAGGCGGCAGTCCGCGCTGGCCAGCTGGTCTGGTCCGGCGGCGTAGCGGACGTAATAGACGCCGATGTCCAAGCCGGGGATCTCCGTTGTTCCGGCGGGGACGCTGGTGTAGGTACTGTCGCTTTCCTCCCGGTATTCGTAGGCTTTCCCAGCGTCGAGACCGGTGATCGTACCGGTGTCCAGTTCCTGTTCGGGCTGAGTCACGCGCAGGCCGTCGGGCGCGTCAGGCAGCTGCACCAGTTCGATTTTGCCTTCTTGGGTCAGGTCCGCGCAGCAGCGGTAGATGGGGATGACCCCGCTGACCGGCGAGACCAGGCCGGATTGCAGGAGGGTTCCGTTGTAACCTTCGCTGTCGGTGACGTCGGGTTCCATCGTCATAGCCAGGACGTTCGCGCCGGTCTGGTTCATGGGGAAGACGTAAGCGCCTTCCGGGAACACGACGGCGCGTTCTGCGGTCAGCTGGGCTTCGTTGGAGGAACCCACGTACTGCTGGAGCATAGCGGCGGAGTTTGCTTCCAGCTCGTACCAGGAGACTCCGTTTTTGGTCATCAGCTCCGCCACGGTGTCGGACCACGCCTCGCCCTTAGGGATGACGTAGGCGGTCGGGCGGGGTCTGGAACGTTCCGCGATGTCGTAGCGGTAGATCGTACCGGAGGCGTTCGCGTTGACGGGGGTCCCGTCGCCCAGGTTCCAGGTGGGCCGGGAGATGACGTAGCCGTTGGTTTTGGAAGCCGAGTGGGTGAGGACGACGAGGTCGTCTTCTTGGTAGAACCCGCCGTTTTGGATCAGGTTGTTCCGGCCTTCGGCGACGGCGCGGCGGACGTCGTCGGCGTGCGCGGCTACGTAGTCGATCAGGCTCTCGACGACGACGTATTGGGAGAGGACGCGGCGTTCATAGAAGGACAGGCCCGCGCCGATCCCGCGCGTCTCGATCAGGAAGGAGAGGCTCCCATAGAGTCCGTAGTAGGCGCGGCCGATGGCGTTGTTGACGGTAGAGGCGTAGCTTCCGTAGTTGTAGGGGCGGAGGTTCTGGGCAGAGGCGGCTTCAAAGGCGTTGTGGACCATATCCTGCGCCATTTCGTTGACGGCGGCGGAGGAGTTCAGGCTCCCAGCCGCGCCGACCTGGACGTCGTCGAGGGTAGAGCTGGTGCCTGTGGTGGTGGCGTTGAACTCATGCCCGTCGATTGCGACCTCAGGCAGGAACAGGTTGTAGATATGGTGGACGTTTTCGATCTCCTTGCTCTGGACATACAGGTGGTCGCGGTTCATGTCGGTGTTTTGCGCGACGTTGGCGCGCTGGTAAGGATTCGCGCCGTCCCCGTTCAGGCGGGGCACGACGTAGACGTTGACGGCGTTCAGGACCTCATCGCCATACGTGCCGTTCAGGGCTTTGATGACGGCCAGCGCGCCTTCTCCGCCGGCTGGTTCGTTGGCGTGGATCTCGGCCTGGTAGTGGATGGTAGGTTTTCCGTTGCTCCGGACCAGGGCCGCCGCTTCTTCCAGCGTACTCGCTCCGGAGAGGTCGGTCTGGGAGAAGACGACGACGGGGACATCGTAGTGGTAGACGGGGGTCTGGCCGATGATGTAGAGGTACATGGAGTCGGCTTCGCCGTCCAGTTCGCGCAGGAAGGCCATCATCTCGTCCTGAGTGGTCTGACGGTGGGTTTCTCTTTGGAGGGTGAAGGCGGGGGTTTCGAACACATGGGCGTAGTCCGGCCACAGGCTGGGTGAGGAGGGCAGGAGTTTTTCCAGGACCTCGTCGGTATACTGGCTCACGGTGGTGGTGGGTTCGAACCCGTTGCCGTTTCGTTTACCGGGGTCGATCTGGAGTGTTTTCCCGGTTTCGGAATCCTCTTGGGTGAAGATGAGGTTTTTCTTTACGGTGTAAAAGGATTCGCCGGAGGCTTTGTAGCAGTAATTGCCCACGGCGAGGCCGGGGTAGAAATAGGTGGTCTGACCGTCTTCGGTGCGGACGGAGGCGGGGGCGATCTCGCTTCCGGATTCGAACCCGCTGGACAGCGCAACGGTCAAAGTTTCCGGCGCGACCAGGCTCAATCCGGCCTGATCCTTCCCGCCGGAGATGGTCCAGTACTTCACGCCTTCGGCGGTGGTGACGGTCATCTGTTCCGTGCCGGAGGCGGTGTAGACGAAGGCGTTATCTGCGGTGGTATCGGGGGCGGTGAGGTAGGCTTTGTTATAGGGGGTGCCGTCGAGGAGGAGTTTTGTGCTGCCGGTCACGTTGGACAGGGAGAGGGCGGCGTTTTCTCCCAGGCGGAGCGTGCCGCCTCCGGTGAAGCGTTCCACGGCCAGGGTCCCGCTGCCGATGGCGATCTCGTCGTGTTGGGCGGCGGTCAGTTCCACGGAGACGGCACCGCTGCATTGGGTGCTGACGGCGCCGGTGACTTTCGCGTTGTCGAGGGACAGGCGGATATCTCCGTCCAAGCCGGTCCGGCCTCCGGCGACGAGGTCGCTGTCGACGGTGGTGTCGGAGATGGAGATGGACACGTTGCCGGTATGGCTGCCGCTGGTGTAGGAATTGCCGCCGTAGAGTTTCCCGGTGATCTCGCCGCCGGTTATAGTGATCTCCATATCGCCGGTATGGTTGCCGTTGTAGCTGGAGCAGAGGGAGTTATCCACTTTGCCGCCGCTCATGAGCAGTTTTGCGGTCCCGGTCATATTTTTCTTGTAGTTGCCGACGTAGAGGTTGCGCCAGGTCCCGGAGCGGACGGTCAAGTCCGAATCGCCTGCATGATCGGTCTCCTGCTGGCCGCCCACCAGATTGAAGTGGTAGCCGTTGGATTTGGCGACGGTTGTGACGTTCTCTCCGATCACCAGCGGGTAGCCGTTGGCGCAGAAATAGGTCAGGTTTTCGCTTTTTTCGTTTTTGGTCAGCGTGATGTTTTCGTAGACGGTCGGGCCGAGGTTGTTGTAATTTTTCGTGATATTCAGCCCCAAGTCCGGAGTTTTTCCGGTAACGGTGATGGTAAAGGCGTGGTTTTTGAATTTTTTCGGGCTGGGTCCATTGGTGGTGGCGAAGCTCACGTCGCCGGTGACGAGGATACGGCCTGTTGCGTCGGGGTCTTCCGCCAGGTTTTTCTCTGCCAGCAGTGTGTAGAGGGCGTCGTAGGCGGAGGTCATGGATTTGACTGGGGTGTCCTCTGTTTTCCCGTCGTTGTCGTTGCTGCCGGAGCTTCCGTTGACATACACGGTCGCGTCGTAGGCTTGGTCGGGCGGTTCCGCTGCGAGGGCAGGTACTGGGAGCATGGATACGAGCATTGCGAACAGGATCATCATGCTGGTCAGGGTACGTGAGGGAGTACGCTTCATTTGAGTTGCTCCTTTCATCCTCGTCATTCTTCCAGACAGCCGTATTTGGCCCACGGGCGCGGTATTTGAGGAAATGGTTCTCTTGTCCGGGTTTCCCGGACGCAAGGGGGGCTTATTTCCAGCTGCTAATTTTACATTATACACAAAAAAAGTTTTCTGTCAACCGAGAAGGTTGTTTGTTTTTCGACCTTTCGGGGGAAGGATGCCCGGCGGGCAGTTCCGAGGATGGGAGGAATGCAGGTACGGCAAGGTTTTGAGGTTCCGGGTCAGGATTTATTTTCCTCTGTTTGGTTCAGGCGTCGTTCCAGTTCGGAGAGGCGGATCAGGGCGGCGGCCAGCGCGAACAGCGCGGCCCAAAGGTTCCGGCGGGCGGGGCCTTGGATCGTTTCGTCCTGTCCGGTGGACTGTTTCCAAACGTCCAGGGCGATGAGGAAGAAGAAGATCAGCGCGCCCACGCCGATGGCGTTGGAGATGATGTTGTGTCCGGTGAGGTCGATTCCGACGGGGGTCTCGCCGCGGAGCAGGCGGCAGACGTCCTCCCGCTGCAAGGAGATGCCCCGGTAGGACAGGAGGAGCGCGAAGACGAGCAGGGCTAAAAATCCCTGAGAGCCTTTCATGATCTCCAGCTGTTTTTTTAATTCGTTTCGCTCTGCTTCGCTCATAATATCACCTCTGTAAGCCATATTATGAGGGAATCGGGTTTCGGTTCGGGATAGAAAACGCTCCCGGTCCAGGACCGGGAGCGTTTGGGATATGTTAGGATCAGACCAGCTTTGCGCCGTTGATTTTGATACCGGGGCCCATCGTGGAAGCCACGGTGCAGCTTTTGATATACTGACCTTTAGCGGCGGCGGGCTTTGCCTTGATGATGGCGGCCATGAGCGCGCTGAAGTTCTCGGCCAGTTTCTCGGGGCCGAAGGAGACCTTCCCGATGGGGCAGTGGATGATGTTGGTTTTGTCCAGGCGGTACTCCACTTTACCGGCTTTGATCTCGTGGATTGCCTTGGTCACGTCCATTGTGACGGTGCCGGCTTTGGGGGAGGGCATCAAGCCCTTGGGGCCGAGCAGTTTACCCAAGCGGCCCACGACGCCCATCATATCGGGGGTGGCGACGACGACGTCGAAGTCGAACCAGTTTTCCTTCTGGATACGTTCGACCAGGTCCATATCGCCTACGAAGTCGGCGCCAGCGGCGCGGGCTTCGTCGGCTTTGGCGGCCTTGGCGAAGACCAGCACGCGCTGGGTTTTACCGGTGCCGTGGGGCAGGACGATTGCGCCGCGGACCTGCTGATCGGCGTGGCGGGAGTCGACGCCCAATTTGACGTGCAGTTCCACGGTCTCGTCGAACTTCGCGGGAGCGGTTTCCACCACGAGGCCCATAGCCTCGCTGGTGTCGTACAGGGTATTCTTGTCGATTTTCTTCGCGCTGTTCTGATACTTCTTACCTCTAAACATTCTCCACCCCTCCTTACTCGCCCACGACGACGCCCATAGAGCGGGCTGTACCGGCGATCATGCTCATAGCGGCCTCGATACTGGCGGCGTTCAGGTCGGGCATTTTGGTCTCGGCGATTTTGCGGACATCCTCTTTGCTGATTGTGGCGACTTTTGTTTTGTTGGGCACGCCGGAGCCGGACTCGATGCCGCAGGCTTTTTTGATGAGGATAGCGGCGGGGGGTGTTTTGGTCACGAAGGTGAAGGAGCGGTCGGCGTAGACGGTGATGATGACGGGGATAATCATTCCGACGTCGCCTTTGGTCCGTTCGTTGAACTCCTTGGTAAAGGCGGCGATATTGACGCCGTGCTGGCCCAGCGCGGGGCCGACGGGGGGGGCGGGCGTCGCCTTACCGGCGGGGATCTGAAGTTTTACATATCCTGTTACTTTTTGTGCCACGGGAAAGCACCTCCATAAGAAAAAATGTGGTCATCTGGCGGAATTGGTTCAATTCCTCCCACTTGGAGCGGCTGGGGGCCGCAGGGATTCGAAGAAAAGGCGGGCGGGGGGGTTCCGCTCAAGCGTGAGCGGGTTCCACCTGATCCAGTTCCAGTTCCACGGGGGTCTCGCGTCCGAACATGGAGACCACCACGCGCACTTTGCTCCGGTCCAGGTCGATTTCCTCGACGGTGCCCAGGAAGGATTCCAGTGCGCCGTCTGTGATGCGCACGCTGTCGCCGGCCTGGTAACTGACCACGATCTCGCGTTTTTCCACGCCCAGCGCGGCCACGTCGGCTTCGGACAGGGGGATGGCCTTATTGCCCTCGCCCAGGAACCCGGTGACGCCGCGGATATTGCGCACCACGTGCCAAGTCTCGTCGTTCATGACCATTTTGACCAGCACGTAGCCGGGGAACACTTTCCGTTCCACCTCTTTGGGGCCGTTGTCGGTAATTTCGGTGACGGTCTCGAGGGGGATACTGATCTCGTGGATCAGGTGCTGCATATTACGGTTTTCAACGTACTTTTCGATGGTGGCTTTCACCGTATTCTCGTAACCGGAATAGGTGTGTACCACGTACCAGTTTGCGTTGTCAGCCATCTCAGCCACCCTGGAACAGCGAGATAATCAGCCGGATCAGGCTTCCGGCCAGGTAGTCGAAGGCCCAGATGAACACGCCCACGATGACCACGCAGGCGATGACGATCAAGGTATTGTTGATGGTCTGTTTCCGGGTCGGCCACTGGACTTTTTTCAATTCGCTTCTCATTTCCTTGAGCCACTTTCCGGCGCGGGCGAAGAAGCTGGGCTTGGAGGAGTCAGATTTCTTGTCCTTTTTGGGTTTCGGAGATTTCTCCGGGACAGGAGTCACCTGTTCGTTCTTTTCATTTTCAGCCATTGTTACCCTTCTTTCCTTTCAGCGCGGGGGTGCGCTTACTTTGTCTCATTGTGGACGGTGTGCTTTCTGCAGAAGGGGCAATACTTGTTCAATTCCAAACGGTCGGGGGTATTTTTCTTATTTTTTTTAGTATTGTAGTTTCTCTGTTTGCACTCGGAACACCGCAGGGTGATCTTGATGCGCGCGCCGGCTTTTGCTGCCATTTGATCGGCACCTCCTTCAGATATTGAGCGGCTGCGAATTTGAGCTGCCGCGTTGCGGACCGTATGCAGGGCGTGGGCTGAGAGCAGCAAAACGCCGGATCTGGCCCGTTGGGCCGGGATCCGGCGGCATATTGCTTCTTCTGAGCAGTAGAAAACCGCGGTGAGATCCGGCCGAAATTGCCTCCCTGTGTTCCAATTGGTCAGGGGATCGCGCGTCATACACCGCGTACACGCGCGACGAAAAGGCCCCTTTCACAGGTAGGACTTACTATATCACACCTCGCCCGTCCCGTCAAGCCCTTATTTCAGAATTTTCACGAAAAACTCGGATTCCCGCTGAAACAGGAAAAACACCGCATTTTCATGCGGTGTTTTTCGCCTGCATCTTCTGAGCGGCACAGGTTGGCGGAGGCGGTGGGATTCGAACCCACGAGCCCTTGCGGGCTACCTGATTTCGAGTCAGGCTCGTTATGACCACTTCGATACACCTCCGTAGGGAAGCGATTCCGTTTTTCGGCGCAGACGGTTTGGACCCGCGGCAACTCCGTCTGACGCGTCCTGCCGGACATCGGGGGCTGCTACTAGGATAACAGACCGCGCCGTGAAAATCAAGTAGTATTTGGAATTTTCGCGTACCCGTCTCATAAAATCGTATTCTCCCCCGAAAGGGGGAGAATACGCATCTCTGAAACGTGCCATTTTTCCGTGCAGAACAGGAAGTCGGGAGACAGGCATTCGGACTGGAACGTTTGGGCCGGGTCAGGAAAGGTACTGCTTTACCACTTTAACGTCCCGTCTCCGCCCATCCATTTTGTCATTTCCTCGATACGTTCCAAGGGGAACGGCGGAGATGACACGGGCTTCATCGCGAGGGACATCAATTTCATCGGATTGTCGTCCGCAGCGATACGGTTCGAACGCAGCGTCCCGCAAATTTTGCAGCGGTGAATGACGGCCCACTCGCCTTTTTTTCTCACCCAAACAGCGATTGGTTCCATAACGCCCCCGCAATCGGACTGCCGGTCGCCTGGTTCGACGTCCAAATGCTGGCTGGTCAAGCAGTACGGACAGTGGTTGCGATGTTCGCTTCCCGCGCTGTCCGCCGTGACGATTCTCCCGCAGACCTTACAAGTAAAGGCATCCTCGCACGGGCGCGTCTTATAGTACCCTTTTTGGAATGATTTTCTCTTGTTTTCCCGATTCATGGGAAGAAACCTCCTGAAAATAAAAATCGTCAGCTTCCGGGAGGTTTGTCGGATCTACAGCAAACCTCCCGGTTATGCCGCAATCTCCGCTGTATTGTGGATCATTTTCATGAAGCGATCTCCTTTTGTTGGTCCCGATTCTTTTTTATGTTCCCGCCCTCTAGTGAATTGGGAGTTTGGTTATGGAGCTATCGGCGGACAGGTCAAGTATACCACGATTGCCGGCGTCGTTCAACCCTTTTATTACTTATTACGCTGGGTTAGGGCGACAGCATTTGAAATCAGCCGAAAAGGATATCAAGAAGGTGGAGTGGATTCAAGACGGCGGCAAAACGCTTTTCTGGATACGGATTCTGCGGCCAAAGTCAGCATTTCTGTAGAGCGTCAGAGCAGTTTTGCGCAGAACATTCCGGTTGAGGGGGAACATATCTTTACAGGTCCTGGAAGCGTCCTCGTTGAAGATGACATTCAGACACCAATGCAGCTGTTCCCCTATGGACCAGTGCTTGCGTAAAACTGGTGTTTTCGATTCGGGTTCAAAAAGAGTTGCGCGGATGCTTGCGCTATGCTATAATCAAACTGGCAGATCGTTTACTGATATGAAAGGAGGCGCAAGATGGAGATCCGGAAAGTAGAGAAACATAACGTGTCCTGCGCCGTGATCCAGAGCAGCGAACTGGTGATTTCCGACGGGCAGTCCGCGTTGGACTTGCTCATGACGGCCAACTACGAGGCCGGAACCAAGAACATCGTGATCGATAAAAAATGGATCGTGGAGGACTTTTTTGTCCTGAGTTCCGGGCTGGCCGGGGAGATTTTGCAAAAATTCGTCAATTACGGCGGGCGCATCGCCATATTCGGCGACTACTCCCACTACACAAGCAAGCCTTTGCACGACTTCATTTATGAGAGCAATCAAGGGAAATTCGTGTTCTTCACCGCGACCGAAGCGGAAGCGATTGAGCGGCTGACCGGCGGTTAGCACGGCGCGAGCGAAGCGCGAACGCGAAACAGAGAAGATTTGCCAAAGGAAAATTGGCTGCCCCAAAGGACAGCCAATTTTCCTCTTTTTTTGCCGTTTTGCAACGCCCCCCTTTTTTCCATTTTGCAACGGACCCTTTTTGCCGTTTTGCAACGGGCCCACAAAAAACTCTTTCAGCGCGTTTCGATACGGATGACCAGAGCGGTGCGGTCATCGGTTGCCTGGACGGGGCTTTCGGTAATGAGTTCACGGGCCAAATCTTTGGGGCTCGCGCCGCGGAAGGCGGTCAATTTATCCCGCAGCCACTGATCGTCCCGGGAAGCGCACACGCCGTCGCTGACCATCAGCACGCAGTCGCCGGGGGACAGGCGCAGGGAGAACTGATCCATAGGGTTTCGTTCTCCCTCGCCCAGCCCGGCGGGGAGGGAACTGCCGGTCAAACGCTGCACGCCGCCGTTTTTGCGGACGTAAGTAGGGGCCGCGCCCAATTTGAACAGTTCCCCTTCGCCGGTGAACAGGTCCACCTGGAGCAGGTCGACGGTGGTGAACCCACCGGTTTCCTCCCCGCGCAGGGCCAGCGCGGAGGACAGGGTCGCTAAGGCTTGCCGGGGGGCGACGCCGGCTTGCAGGAACTGTTCCAGCAGACGCACGGCTAAGGAACTTTCCCGATTCGCGTCCGGACCGCTGCCCATGCCGTCGCAGAGCAGGACGTACAGCTTACCGTCGGCGCGTTTGAAGTAGGTGCCTGCGTCGCCGCTGACCGTCTCGCCGTTTTTCTTCTGGGCGGCGATCCCGGCCACGGCCATCAGGGGTTCTTCCTGGAGCAGCGCTAAGGAGTTCTCACTCTGTCGCTCCAGGCGCAGAGGGACCCCCAGCAGACGGGACAGCTCCGCCAGACGGCCCGGACGGGTCAGGGCGGCGCAGCCGGGGCCTTCGGCCTCCACGCGCAGCAGGCCCCGGCCATCCCGGAACACCGCCGTGCGGACGTCGATGCCAAGCTCTTTCAGCCGCTGCCGCAGGCGGCATTCTCCGTCCGGCTCCGGGACCAGCTCCCGGCTCAGTTCCGACGCGGCCTCCCCCAGCAGATCGGACAGCTGCATATACTGACGGCACACCGCCCGCCGGTTTTCCCGCACCCGCGCGTTGTACTGGCGGCGGTAGAACAAAGCGGTCAGCTCTTCGTTCACGGCGGCGAGGTACGCGGGGAAGTGCAGGCAGCGGTCCGCGAAGTGTTGCGGGAAGTCGCCCGCTTCCGCGTGTCCGCGTTCCACCATCGCGGGGGTGGCGTCGTTCATGGCGTTGAAGGTGGAGGTGTAGTCCTGTTTCCAGCAGCGGTCCCGGATGGAACAGACCCGGCACACGCGGCTCGCGGCGCGGTCGAAGACGGCGGCCACGTCGTTGTCGTTCCGAGGCGGCCGGAACGCGGCGCGTAGGGCGTCGCTCAGCGTGCGGAAGGCGCGGGCGGTGGATTCCAGCTGTTCCTGGACCAGTTTCTGAGCGTGGAGGTCCGCAGGTCCGGAGACGTCCGGGGCCAGCCAGACGCCCAGACGGCGCATGGGGCGTTCCGGCAGGAGCAGGAAGATTAGGGTGGCGAGGAAGACTTCATAGAGGATCGCGGCGGAGTCCAAGCGGTCCCAGGCCCATAGGATCGCCAAGGCGTTGGCCAGCGCGTAGACCAGCGCGGCGTCGGAGCGTTTCCGGCCCCGGCGCAGGCCGGCGCCTATCCCGGCCAGCCCGCAGGCCATCGCGTACAGCGGGAAACCGCTCCCGGCCCAATCCAGCGCGGCACCGACGCCCAGGCCGACGACGGCTCCGGCCGTCAAGCCGCCTTGCCAGGCGGCGCACAGCACGGTGAGGAGACCCAGACAGCGGCCCAAAGAGATGCCGTAACATTCCAGCGGGACCAGCGCCATAAGCAGGGAGGCCAGCAGGACCAGCAGCCCAACCCTACGGGCTGGGGAGAGGAGCCGGTTTTCTCTGCGGGCGCGCATGGGCAGCAGGACCAGACGGTAACACCACGCGCCGCCTCCGGCCAGGCAGGATTCCAGCAGCAAACGGGCCGCGCCTTCGGCGGTGACGCCCTGTTGGGTGAGGATGAGCCATCCGGTGCCGCCGGTGAGCAGTCCGGCGAGCGTTGGCATGACCCAGGGGCGGCGGAAGAATTTGGTGTCGTAGAAGGCGAAGGCGGCGGCGAAGGTCAGCACGGCGGCGGAGGTATGGCGGAGACCTTGAGCGAAGCCCAGCATACACAGGTAGCCGAAACACGCGCCGGTCAAGGCGGCGGCGCCGCACAGACCGGGTCCGGCAGCGGCGGTCATGGCGATCCCAAAGGGGGCGCAGTCCTCCAGCAGCGCCGCGCCGGACAGCACCGCGGCCAGTAAAAAGTGGATCGCCATATCCGCGGCCAGGGGCGCGGTGGGCAGAGGTAACCGTATCCGCCCTGATTTTTCCGGTTCACGTTCCAGTTTGCCTAACGGTTCCGGTATATTACCCATCGTGTCCGTCTCCTTTGTGCAGTCCGCGGCCGCCCGGCGGGACGCGGAGTCCCGCGGGGGCAAATCGAGGGAAGGGATAGGTCTATTATAGCTTGTCCGGCGGGAATACCTCGTCGAAACCGGTTGGCGAAGTCTGACACGTTTTGGCGTTGGAAACGGGTCAAAATCAAGAAAACGACCGTCTTTTCTCCAAAACGGCCAAATCAGAAGTTTTACGCTCCGGTCCTGAGCCGCTTTTTGGGACGGGACGCTGTCGTTGCCGTCCGGCGGCGGCTGAGGGGCTGCGTTTGCGGATCCCGACCCTGCGGTCGAAACTTCGGTTGACATTGTCGAAAAGGGACGGTATGATAAAGGCGGACCCGATGGGGAAGCAAAAAAGGAGGGCGCGGGGAATGAAGAAAAAGAAACTGGAGGCGGTCCTGACCGGGCTGATGCTGACGGCGGTTTTGCTGAGCGCGTGCGGGGGCGGCGGCGGGAGCAGCGAGTCGTCTTCGTCTGGGGACGGCTCGCTGCCGGATGAATCCAGCGTCCCGGCGTTCCAGCCGCAGCCGGACCTGGACCCAAAACCGGACCCGGAACCGGTACTGCCCTATACGAACCCGCTCACTGGGGAAGGTTCGGCGGTGGACCTGGGCGCGAAGCGGCCTGTTGCGGTCATGCTCAACAACCTGAAAAAGGCGTTGCCGCAGCTAGGCGTGTCCTGCGCGGACGTCATCTACGAGATCCCCGCCGAAGGCGGTATCACGCGTATGATGGCTCTCTACCAGGACGTGAGCGGCGCGGGGAATATCGGTTCGGTACGTTCCGCGCGGGACTACTACGTCTCCTTGGCCTACGGCCACGACGCGATTTTCCTGCACGCGGGCGGCAGCCCGCAGGCTTACGACAAGATCCAGAAGCTGAAAGTCTCCGCTCTGGACTGCGTCAACGGGCCGTATGAGGGGACTCTGTTCTGGCGGGACGCGGACCGGAAGAAGAACAAGGGGTTTGAACACAGCGTGCTGACCTCCAGCGAGAAGATCCAGGAGCTTTTGCCGACCTACAGCCGCCTGCGTCTGGAGCATGAGAGCGGCTTCTCGGTTGGCTGGGAGTTCCAGGAGGACCCCGCTCCGGCGGATTGCCAGGACGCGCGGAAACTGACCGTGCCGTTCTCGAATGTCAAGACGGGCGTGTTCACCTACGACGCGGACAGCAAGCGTTACTTGGTGGAGGAGTACGGCGCGCCTTACATAGACGGCAACACAGACGAGCAGGTCGCGGTCCGGAACGTGCTGGTGCTGTACACGGACGAGTCCGTGATCGCGGGGGACTCGGCGGGACGGATGAAAGTCCGCACCACGGGTACCGGGGACGGTCTGCTGCTGTACGACGGCAAGGTGTTTGAAATCGGCTGGTCGCGCGCCAAAGAGACCGATTGCTTCACCTTCACGCAGGGCGGTCAGACGAAGACGCTGGCTCCCGGGAAGAGCTACATCAACATCCTGGGCAAAAATAAGAAAGATTCCGTGACCTGGGAAGGGGCTTCAACCGGGGAGGGCGGATGATGGAATTTTACCTTTTCGACACGCCGTTCGGAGCTATGGCCTTGGGACAGGAAGCGGACGCACTCGTCCGGCTGTACCTGCCCGGTACGCCGACGCCTCGGATCGCCTCGCACGCCACGCCTCTGCTGGAGCGGGGACGCGGGGAGCTGTTGGAGTACCTGGCCGGGACGCGGCGGTCGTTCGACCTGCCGCTGGACCCGCAAGGTACGCCGTTCCAGAAAAAAGTGTGGGACGCGCTGCGTGAGATCCCTTACGGACAGACCCGCTCCTACAAAGACATCGCCCAAGCGGTGGGTTGTCCGCAGGGGTACCGCGCGGTGGGCATGGCGAATCACCGCAACCCGATTCCCATCTTCATCCCATGCCACCGGGTCGTCGGTCGGGACGGTTCCCTGACGGGCTACCGGAGCGGTCTGGAGCTGAAACGCCGCCTGTTGGAGCTGGAGGCGTCTGGGGAAGACGGGGAAAAATGAAATTTTTCCGAAAAATTAAAAATTCCCCTTGTAAGCTCCGGGAAAGCCTGATATCATGGCTATTGAAAGAATGTGTTTCCCGGCACGCCCGTCTCGTAAAAGCGGTATTTTCCCCCCGAAGGGGGAGAATACAAAGAATCCACGTTCTTTGTTGTCAAATGGAGAAAAACAGCACCTGACACGTGGAAAAGCAATTTGTGAGACAGGCGTATTTCCCGGATGGATGAAAGAGGAGGAGCTAAGTTGTGATAAAAGATCGTTCGGTCGCGATGGCGGCCAGACGCCAGCAGCTGCTGGATGCCGGAGTGGAGATGATGGACCCCGCCGCCGTCTACGTGGAGGACACCGTGACGGTAGGCGCGGGTACGGTCCTGCTTCCCGGCACGATTCTGCGGGGCGGTACTGTGATCGGGGAAAACTGCCGGATCGGTCCCGACGTGATGCTGACCAACTGTCAGGTAGGCGCGGGCAGTACGATTAACGCGTCCCAATGCGAGGACAGCGAGATCGGCGCGAATTGCCAGATCGGTCCCTACACCCACATACGGCCTCACTGCGTGGTGGGGGACGAGTCGAAGATCGGCGCGTTCGTGCAGCTGAAGAACTGCACCTTAGGGGTGGGGACCAAGATGGCGCACCTGACCTACGTGGGCGACAGCGACGTAGGCGACCACTGTAATTTCGGCTGCGGGACCGTCACGTGCAACTACGACGGGTTCCGGAAGTTCCGCACGACGATAGGGAGTCATGTTTTCGTAGGGTGCAACACGAACTTCGTACCGCCGGTGACGGTGGGAGACGGCGCGTACATCGCCGCGGGCACGACCGTGACCGAGGACATCCCCGCCGACGCAATGGCCATAGGCCGCGCCCGCCAGGAGATCAAAGAGGGTTGGGCGGAGAAAAACCGGAAAGAAAAGGGGAAGCAGTAGGCAACATTCAGAGATAAACCTGTCCGGCTGGCGGAACCCGGCTGGGCATAATAATGGGAGGATAGAGCGATGATCGCACATGGGAAGGATATCAAGGTATTCACCGGTAACTCCAACCCCGAACTGGCCAAAGGAATCTGCCGGGAGTTAGGCATCCCGCTGGGGAACTCCGTGGTCGGCGCGTTTTCGGACGGGGAGAACTTCGCTTCCATCTACGAGACGGTCCGCGGCTCGGACGTGTTCGTGGTGCAGTCGACCTGCTCGTTCGAGAAGGACGGCAAGAACGGCACCGTCAACGACGCGCTGATGGAACTGCTCATCATGATCGACGCGCTGCGGCGTGCTTCGGCGGGCCGCGTGACCGCGGTGATTCCCTACTTCGGCTACGCCCGTCAGGACCGCAAAACCAAACCCCGCGACCCTATCTCCGCCAAACTGGTCGCGAACCTCATCACCTGCGCCGGAGCGGACCGGGTGCTGACGATGGACCTGCACGCCAATCAGATCCAGGGATTTTTCGACATCCCGGTGGACAATCTCCTTGGCTCCCCCGTTTTCGTCGAGTACTTCACCCGGAAGTACGCCGACATCCACGACGACAGCATCGTGGTATCCCCTGACGTAGGCAGCGTGGCCCGCGCCCGCGCGTTCGCGCAGAAGCTGAATATGCCGCTGGCCATCGTGGACAAGCGCCGCCAAAAAGCGAACTCCTCCGAGGTCATGAACATCATCGGCGACGTGAAAGGACGTCACGTCATCCTGCTGGACGATATGGTGGACACAGGCGGTTCGCTGTGCCACGCCGCGCAGGCGTTGGTGGAACTGGGCGGCGCGCGGGACGTCACCGCCTGCGCCTCCCACGGCGTACTCTCCGGCCCCGCGATCCAGCGCATCAACGACAGCGCGTTGGACGAGGTGATCTTCCTGGATACCATCCCCGTGCGCACCAGCGTACACAGCAATAAGATCCGCTACATCTCCGTGGCCCATATGTTCGCGGAAGCGATCAGCCACATCTACATGGAGACCTCTGTCTCCCCGCTGTTCCTGTAAGCGGAGCGGATTTCATTTCAACGCCTCAGGGGCGGGTAGAAACTACCCGCCCCCGTTTGGGCTGTCCCGGCGAATGCGGAAGGAGAACGTAAGCATGGCTTTTTTTCAGAACCGAGGCGGAGCGGCTTGGCTGATCGTGGGGTTAGGGAACCCCGGCGACCAGTATGAAAATACCCGCCACAACATAGGATTTATGGCACTGGACGAGTTGGCCGAACGGCGGAACGTCCCCGTCCAACGCCTGCGCTTCAAGGCCCTGACTCAGTTGACCGCCGTCTCCGGGCAGAAGGTCCTGCTGATGAAACCCGTCACCTATATGAACCTCTCCGGCGAAGCCGTGCGTCCCGCGGCGGACTTCTACAAAATACCGCCGGAACACGTGCTGGTCCTCTCAGACGACACCGCCCTGCCTGCCGGAAAGCTCCGCATTCGGAAATCCGGTTCCGCAGGCGGGCATAACGGTTTGAAGAGCATCATCCAGCACTTAGGTACGGATCAGTTCCCGCGCCTCCGCGTCGGCGTGGGGCAGAAACCTCACCCGGATTTTGATATGGCGGATTGGGTCCTGAGCAAGTTTCAGGGCGAGGATAAGAAGTTGATCGACGCCGCAGTCGCCCGCGCCGCGGACGCGGTGGAGTGTATCCTTGCGCAAGGCTTCGACACGGCTATGTCGCGTTTCAACTAGCCCAAAGATTGCCTACGTTCAGGTCACGCAGAATCGGGGGCCAGGGGTTGCTTCTTATTAACTGACCACTTTCCGCCGCATCGGGGTCCAGGGGGCTGGCCCCCTGGCGCGGGTCCAGGG
>CANDKT010000010.1 GCA_947385365.1 uncultured Bacillota bacterium
TCTCTGCTGCCGGAGGATCTGCGGTGTGGTCAGGCTTACGATTTGTAGTTCACGGATCGCTTCTTGCTCAAAGTTCTCTTGTATGGTATAATATGCCTACTTGAGCAGAAGAGAGGAGCGAACGATTGACATGGCGAGGGACCACTACAGCAATTCCTTTGACAGTCTGTGGGCGATCTGGAACGTTTTGCGTCAGTATTCCAGCCCCAGACATCCGCTGAGCATAGGGGATATCTGCGCGCATCTGGAGGGGCAGGAAGACGCGCCCTCTCCCCGAACGGTACGGCGTCTGTTTCCTGCGGAGCGGGAATTGATGGAGCAGCTCTTTCCCGGGAAGATTGTACAGGCAGGGGTACCGGCTGTTTTGGGCAGTTACGTCAGCGAGGGCGAGCTGCACGTCGTGTTGGAGACCCCCTATGGGCAGGAGCTGTTCCGGGGCGACTGCGCGGTTGAAGTGGAACCGCCCCGGCAGATTCAGCCGCCCAGTTCTTCTACGGTCTCCAAGATGCTGAAAGCTGGTGTAAATATCCGTCTGTCCACCTTCCCACTCTCTCTGAAATGCGTCGTGAAGCGTTCCAAAAGCCGCAGTCTGCATCCTCAGTACGACGCCTACAGCGACTACGAGGCTTCTCTGGACCCCGGCCAGCTCACGAAAAACAACGCGGCCCGTCTCTACTACCTGGCCAGTGATCTGACGGATGGAGAGTGGCGTATTTTTTCCGATCTGGTCCGCGTCTACCCTTTCATCTCGGAAAACCGGACCAGGAAATTTCTCAGTGTTCTGGAGCGTATGCGTCTTCAGGACCCGGAACATCAGGCGTACTTACCCAGCCGCTACACGTTCAAGCGGGAAGTTGGCCGGATGTTCCCGATCATCGAGCAGCTCGATCAAGCGATTTGTCAACGCCGGCGTGTCCGGCTGCACTACGGCGCGTACCGTTTGGAGTTCAACGAGGAGACGGGCCGTTGGAATCCTGTTCTGGTCGAACGGGATGAAAACGGGGTTCTTGATTTTGAACCCTACGCTCTGATGTGGTCCAACGGGAACTACTACTTGGTTGGGAAACATCGCGGTATGATGAACCTGCGCGTCGACCGGATTTTGAAGGTCTCCCTTCTTCCGGACACGTTTCAGATTCCCTCTGATTTTGATCCGGCGGAGTACCGCGACCGTTCTCCTGTCATGTACGCGGGGACGCCTGAATTTGTACTGATGCGGTGCAAGCCTGCCATGCTCAGCGTTCTGCTGGACTTTTTCGGGCGTCTGCCGCAGTACAGCCCTCAGCCGGACGGTTCGATCCTCGTCAGCTTGAAGCTCTCCCTTCCTGGCGTGAAGCTCTTCGCGCTTCAGTACGTCAACAGCGTTGAGATTCTGAAACCGGAGTCTTTACGAAAGGAGATTGCCGCGGATCTGGAAGCCGCTCTCCAGGCTTACCGCTGACGGCGCGGCGAAAAAGACGCCCCGGCAAAAGCCGGGGCGTTTAAGGGTCAGGCTGTTGTTCCCTCATGGGTTCTCAGGGCGCTGTCCATCAGCAGGCACAGCTCCAACGCGCTGCGGAAGCTCTCCTCCTGGCGTTTTTCCAGCCAAGTCACGGAACCTTGCCAGCTGGCGTTCTGCCGGAACATCACCCGCACGGCAAAGGTTGCCAGGCTCCCGGAGCGTTCTGTTTGCACGCCGTTGGGTTTTGGGGCATTTTCGGTTTCCTGCGGCGTCCGGAAACTGCGCACAGCGGAGAAGTTTTGCGGGAAGCGCATCTGGTCCAACAGCCGTTCCATCACCTGAAAAAACTCCATCAGGCTCCCGAAGCGCTGATTTCCGTTGGGACAAGGGTTATAGAGCCGGCCTTCCAGCACCTGACCGCGGTAGCTGTCCACGCACACCAGCGTGGTCCGGTACTCGTTTCCCCACAGTTTTTCCTGCAAACAGACCGCCTCCTCCGCCGTCCGCTCTGTGAGCGGAGACGTTCTCTTTTTTGTCGCAGGCAAATTATAACACACGGCGGTTACAAGAAGGGTTACAAATTTCGGTTTCCCGCCAAAAAAACGCTGGCGTTTTTCACAAACTTTACGTTCTGATTTTGTGCAGTACGCCTTTTTCTGTAGGCGGGCCGCGTCTTTGGGTGAGCGGCTCGGAAAAATTCACGATTTGGCCTTTTCTACCCTGCCAAACTGTGGTATAATACATTGGATTCTTTCCCGTGCGGGTTCTGGAAGGTCCCGCAAAGTACAAAATCCCCCGCTGTTTCCGCAAGATGTGGAAAACCAGTGGTCGAAAGGTGCATATTGTCATGAGTCTGTTCACAAAGATTTTCGGCACCCCGTCCCAACGGGAGCTGAAATCCATCTACCCCATCGCCGATAAGGTCGACGCCTTGGAGGAGTCCTATAAGACCTTGACCGACGCCCAACTCCAAGCCAAAACCCCGGAGTTGAAACAGCGTCTGGCCAATGGTGAGACGTTGGACGACATCCTCCCGGAAGCCTTCGCCGCATGCCGGGAAGCCGCCTGGCGGGTTCTCGGCATGCGCCCCTACCGGGTCCAAGTTGTAGGCGGAATCGTTCTCCATCAAGGCCGTATTGCCGAGATGAAAACCGGTGAAGGCAAGACCTTAGTCGCGACGCTCCCCGCGTACCTCAACGCGCTCGCGGGCCGCGGCGTCCACATCGTCACCGTCAACGACTACCTGGCCAAGCGCGACAGCGAATGGATGGGCAAAGTCTACCGTTTCATGGGTCTGACGGTTGGTCTGGTCATCCACGGCGTCACCGGTCAGGAGAAGAAGGACGCCTACGCCGCGGATATCACCTACGGCACCAATAACGAGTTTGGGTTCGACTACCTCCGCGACAACATGGCGATCTACGCCCAGGAACTTGTTCAGCGCGGCCATGCGTTTGCCATCGTCGACGAGGTCGACTCCATTCTCATCGACGAGGCCCGCACGCCTTTGATTATCTCCGGCCAGGGGGAAAAATCCACCCAGCTCTATACCATCGTGGATCAGTTTGTTTCCCGGCTGAAGTGCCGTCGGATTGCCCGCGTCGACGAGAAAGAGGAAGAGGCGGAGGACATCGACGCCGACTACATCGTCGATGAAAAAGCCCGTACTGCGACCCTCACCGCCCCCGGCATTCAAAAGGCGGAGCAGTTTTTCAATATTGAAAACCTCGCGGACCCGGAAAACACCACGCTCTCGCACCACATCAACCAGGCCATCAAAGCCCGCGGCGTCATGCAGCGCGACATCGACTATGTGGTCAAGGACGGCCAAGTGATTATCGTGGACGAGTTCACGGGTCGTTTGATGTTCGGGCGGCGTTACAACGAGGGCCTGCACCAGGCCATCGAGGCCAAGGAACGCGTGGAGGTCGCGAACGAGTCCAAGACCTTAGCGACCATCACCTTCCAGAATTACTTCCGCTTGTATGACAAGCTCTCCGGGATGACCGGCACCGCGCTGACGGAGGAGGAGGAGTTCGGCACCATCTACGAGCTGGATATCGTCGAGATCCCCACCAATAAACCGCTGGCCCGTGTGGACCGGCCTGATGTGGTTTACAAAAACGTCGCGGGGAAACTCCGCGCCATCGTCGCGCAGATCGAAGAGTGTCACGCGAAAGGTCAGCCTGTGCTGGTAGGTACTGTGTCCATTGAGAAGTCGGAGGAACTGTCTGCGATACTCAAGCGCAAGGGCATCCGGCACAACGTACTCAACGCCAAGAACCACGAGAAAGAAGCGGAGATTGTGGCGCAGGCGGGGAAATTCGGGGCGGTCACGGTAGCGACCAATATGGCGGGCCGCGGCACGGATATCATGTTAGGCGGCAACGCGGAGTTTCTGGCGAAAGCGGACCTGCGCCGTGCGGGGCTCAGCGACGAGCTGATCGCGGAAGCGACGGGTTTCGCGGAGACGGACAATCAGGAGATTCTGGACGCGCGGCGGCAGTTCTCCGAGGCGGAAGCCAGATACAAGGCGGAGATCCAGGAGGAAGCGGACCGGGTACGTGCGGTAGGAGGGCTGTTCATTCTGGGTACGGAACGCCATGAGTCCCGTCGTATCGACAATCAGCTGCGCGGTCGAGCCGGCCGTCAGGGCGACCCTGGCGAGACCCGTTTTTTCCTGTCTCTGGAGGACGACATCATGCGTCTGTTTGGTTCCGAACGCGTGATGAATATGATGGAACGACTGGGCGTAGACGAGGACACTCCGATTGACGCGAAAATGCTGTCGGGGGCGATTGAAAACGCGCAGAAACAGGTGGAGTCCCGCAACTTCCAGACCCGTAAAAACGTTCTGCAATACGACGACGTGATGAATACCCAGCGGGAGGTCATCTACAAGCAGCGCCGTCAGGTGCTGGACGGCGAGGACCTGCAAAATTCCATCCAGACGATGCTGCGCACCATGATCTCCAACGCCATTTTAGGCCACATGGGCGAGCAGAAGCATATGGACCAGGAGGCTTTCCAGGACGCCGTATCCCATTTCCGTTCGATGTTCCTTCTGCCCGGCGACCTGCACCCCTCCGACGAAGAGCTTCAGGGCTACGATGCGGAAGGACTCATCGAGCTGGTCGCCGCCAAGGCTGAGGAGGCTTACGCCCGCAAGGAACAGGAGATCACGCCGCCCATCATGCGCGAGCTGGAACGAGTCATCATGCTCCGGGTGGTGGACGAGTACTGGATGGATCATATCGACGCCATGACGGAACTGCGTCAGGGCATTGGGCTGCGCGCCTTCGGCCAGAACGATCCCGTTGTGGTCTACAAGCAGGAAGGCTACGAGATGTTCGAGGGCATGGTCGCGGCGATCCAGGAGGAGACGTTACGGCGACTGTTCCTTGTCCGCCTGCGCAAGAACGAGGAGGTCAAACGGGAACGCGTGGCGAAAGTCACGGCGGAGTCCTCCGGGGGGGACGGGACCGTGAAGAAGCAGCCCAAGAAAGCGGTCAAGATTGGCCGCAACGACCCCTGTCCCTGCGGAAGCGGTCTGAAATTCAAGAAGTGTACCTGTTCTCAGTACCACCCGCAGCAGCCCTGATGATTTGGCCCCGCAGGAAGGAACTGCGGGGCCGGATACGTTCCGGGGGATGCGCTCCGAGGTCGAACTTTTCACGTTTCCGCCTTCGCAACATAGGATGTCAGGAGACCATCCCAAGAAGGAGGAAAGAATATGGAGCAGCAAACCGATCTCTCCGCCTTGAGCGGAACTCAGATAGATCCGGAAGTATTTCGCCGGGTATGGAACCGGGTCATGCCGGATCAGGAACACAGTCCGATTCAGGTTTCCAGCCCGACCCCATCCGCGTCCCGGCCTCAACCGGTCCAGCAAGCGGTACGACCGGCGCTTTCCGACGCGGAGATCATCCGGAACCGGATTGAGCAGGCGCGGGAAGGGGCCTTACGTTTGCAGGTACTCTTCCGGCGCATGAATGGACGTCCGGGGGCGCGGGTGATTTCCGAGCTGGCCGCTGGACACCGGCAGCTGCTGCGACAGCTGACCACCGCGTACTTTCTGACCACCGGGCGGCGATTTCAACCTGGCGGCATGACTCCGACCGTTGACCCGGACTTGTCCTTAGCGCTCCGGGAGCAATTTCTGTGGGCGCAGGCCTGGACGCGGGACAGTCTTCAGGCGGCCCAGCAGTGTACGGAAGCCGGACTGCGTACTTTATGCGGCCAGCTCGCCCAGACGGGGGAACTGCACGCGCAAACGATCCGGGCGCTTCTGGAGCGGACCCAATTCAACGCCTGACAGCAAAGGAGACCACTCATCTATGACCGGACCGGACCACATTTCGTATCCTTCCAGCGACGGCATCCACACCATCCGCGCGCAGGCGTGGCTCCCGCCGGGCCAGCCCAGAGGCGTGCTGCAAATCGTCCACGGCGTGGCCGAACATATAGGCCGTTACGACCACGTCGCGCGGTTTTTCAACGACTCCGGTCTGATCGTCTGCGGTGAGGACCACTTAGGTCATGGCCGCACGGCGCGGAGCGGTGAATTTGGCTTTTTCGCCTCTGAGAACGGCTGGGACTTTCTGGTGCAGGACATCCACGCATTGCGTCTGTTGGCTGGCGCGCGCTGGCCTGGCGTACCTTACGTCATGTTGGGCCACTCGATGGGTTCCTTTCTCACCCGAACGTATCTGATCCGCTATCCGGGCACGCTGGACGCCGCGGTACTCTCCGGGACCGGACAGGAACCGGCTCCCAGAGTTGCCGCGGGGCGTTTTCTGGCGCAGCTCTTATGTAAACTCAGGGGTCCGAAGTACGTCAGCGACTTAGCCTACCGGCTTTCCTTAGGCGCGTACAACCAAAATTTCCAGCCGGTCCGTACTCCTGTGGATTGGCTCTCCCGGGATACCGCTATGATCGACCTTCATTTGCGGGACCCGCTGTGTAATTTCCGGCCTACCGTTTCGATGTTCCGGGATATGTTGGGGGGGATTCAGTTTATCGGACAGCCTCGGAACCTGGCCCGCATGGACCTGGATACTCCGATTTATTTTTTCTCTGGGTCCCGTGACCCTGTAGGCGGTATGGGGCAAGGCGTCGCTCATGTGGCGAAGCTGTTCGATGCGGCGGGCTGTCGGGACGTGACGGTGAAGCTCTACCCTGACGGCCGGCATGAAATGCTCAACGAGATCAACCGGCAGGAGGTCATGGAAGAGCTGCGTGTCTGGTTGGAGGAGCGGGTTCTTTCCAAGTAGAGGTTAATTTCGCCAAACTTTTGGCCGATAGATAGGGTAGGACAGGCGAAACGCCAAAGGAGGGAAGTGGAATGGAGATTCGCCGTATTTTGCGCAAGGGCGGACGGCTTGGGGATTTTGTTTCCCGTCCTGTTCAAGCGGACCGTTCCCGGAAGCAGACCCGTTCTGTCGACCGGTTGGAGTTGCTTCACTGGATGGCGGATCTGGAGGAGCAGCGTTTCCGGAGGGAGTTGGAAACCTACCGACAAGCGGCAGGCGGGCGGCGCGCGGAGGAACGGAGCGGGTTGTGGGCTTTGCTGGAACAGGCGCAGAAAAAACCCAGCGAGGACGCGCTGTTCAAAGCCATCGACGCCCAGGAGAAGTGTTCCAAGATTGCCGCGCAGATCATGAACGGGAGGAAGGTTCCGCAGCAGGACAAAGCGTTTCTGATGAACAACGACCCGGAAGGTTATCTCATGGCGGTTCTGATGCGTCGGCCGCAGGAGTCGGACGAGGTGTGCAAGAGCGTTCTCTCCGAGGAGGACCGCCGGAAAAATGACGGCGGGGTTACTGTGACGCTTTCCCACAGCGATGCCGCCGCCCCAGGACACGGTCCGGGAGCGGCGGCGGTGTGAATGTCCCCCACGAGGGGACATTTTTTATTGCAGCAGAGCCAGCGCGGCGTTCAGGACTTGAATAGCGGCCTCTTCCTTGCTCATCAGGGGCAGTTCCTGAACGTTTTCCGGTGTGATGAGGGTGAGTACGTTGGTATCTGTGCCGAAACCCGCGCCGGTTACTTTCAGATTGTTGGCACAGATCATGTCCACCCGTTTTTTTGCCAGTTTTGCCCGGCTGTTCTCCAGCATATTTTGGGTTTCCATAGAGAAGCCGCAGATGACTTGACCGGTTCTGCGGTGTTCTCCCAGCCAAGCGAGGATGTCCTGGGTACGGCGCAGAGGGATTGACAGATCGGCGTCAGATTTTTTGATTTTGTCCCCGCTGTACCCGGCGGGGGTGTAGTCGGCGACGGCGGCGGCTTTGAAGATCAAGTCGGCCCATTCCGCGCGGGCGGATACTGCTTCGAACATATCCTGAGCGGAAACGACGGGGACTGTTTCCACAAAGGGCGGTGGAGTCAGCGCGGTTGGGCCGGAGATCAGTACGACTTCCGCGCCCCGGAGCATTGCCATCCGCGCCAGGGCGTAGCCCATTTTCCCGGAGGAGTGGTTTGTCAGGTAACGTACAGGGTCCAGTGGTTCCTGAGTTGGTCCGGCTGTTACCAGCACCCGCTTACCGGACATATCGTGGGGCAGTGCCGCGGTCCGGAGGACGTACTGGAGCAGTTCTTCGGGTTCCGGGAGTTTTCCGATTCCCACGGTACCGCAGGCTAACCGCCCGGAAGCGGGTGCGATGACTTCCCAGCCGTAGTCTGCCAAGCGTTTCAGGTTATCCTGCGTGACCGGGTTTTGGAACATATTGGTATTCATAGCGGGAGCGATCAGTTTTGGGCAGCGGCAGGCCAGAACCGTGGTTGTGAGCATATCGTCGGCCAGTCCATGCGCCAATTTGGCGCATAGGTTAGCGGTAGCGGGAGCGATCAGGACCAAGTCGCACCGCTCGGCCAAGGCGATATGTTCCACGTGGTGGGTAAAATTCCGGTCGAAGGTATCCACCATACAGCGGCGGCCTGTGAGCTGCTCGAACGTCAGCGGGGTAAGGAAGCGCGTTGCGTTTTCCGTCATGACGACTTCCACAGCGGCGTTCAGTTTTGCTAACGCGGAGGCCAGGTAGGCGGCCTTATAGGCCGCGATTCCGCCTGAGACGCCGAGCAGGACGGTTTTTCCTTTTAGCATAAGGCATTCCTCCGGTACAGCTTACAGGTAGGTCAGGTAGTCTTTGTAGTTGTCCTGAAGGAGGCGGGGGGTATCCAGGCCGTAGGGGCAGCGGGAGGCGCACTGGCCGCAGTGGAGGCAGTTTTCGATTTTTTTCATTTTCGCCTGCCAGGTCTCGGACAGCCACCCGGCGGCAGGGGCGCGGCGGAGCATCAGGGACATACGGGCGCAGTTATTGATTTCGATTCCCGCGGGGCATGGCATACAGTAGCCGCAGCCCCGGCAGAAGTCCCCGGTCAACTCGGCCCGGTCTTTTTCGATCACGGTCTGATACTCTGGAGTCAGCGCGGGCGTTTCCGCGACGCAGGCGAGGAACTGGTCCAGTTCCCACTCGTGCTGGACGCCCCAGATTGGGACGACGTTGGGCTGACGTGCCATCCAAGCGGCGGCGATGGTGCCGTTGGCCAGCAATCCGCCAGCCATAGCCTTCATGGCGACGAAGCCCATACCGTTGGCCGCGCACTGATCGACCAATTCCTTTTCCTGAGGACCGGAGAGGTAGCTGTACGGGAACTGGAGCAGGGCGTAAAGTCCGGAGTCGATTGCCTCGTGTGCGACGGAGAGGCGGTGGTTTGTGATTGCGATGTGCCGGATTTTCCCCTGAGCTTGTGCTTCCAGGGCGGCGTCGTACAAGCCGTCGGCGCCGCCGGGGCGGGGGCAGAAGGCGGGGTTATGGAACTGGTAGACGTCGATGCAGTCGACTCCGAGCGTGCGGAGGCTGGTTTCCAGGTCTTTTTTCAATTCTGGGCCGGTCTGGGCGGCGGTTTTGGTTGCGATGACCACCCGGTCCCGGAGGCCCGCGAAGGCGAGGCCTAATTTCTCCTCGCTGTCGGAGTAGGCCCGGGCGGTATCGAAGTAGGTGATTCCGCCGTCCAGGGCTTTCCGGAGGAGGTAGGCGGCTTCTGTTTTGGTCACTCGCTGGATGGGGAGGCAGCCAAAGCCGTTTTTTTCGATTTGGATGCCGGTGTTTCCCAAGAGGATTTTTTCCATACGTTTCACTATCCTTTCCGGGAGACTTCCAGCTCATAGAGCCGGACGGTCCCGTCGCCATCCGCGCTGGCGTTCAGGACGTCCAGGCGGATGTATTGTGTTGTCACGGGCTGGAAGGTACGGGTTGTGACGTCCTGAGTATTTCCAGTCACCTCGTCGAATACGGGCCAGCTATTTGTTTTGCTGTCGTAGTAGCGGAACCGCCAGGATACGGTATTTTGGCTGCTGTTCCCCTGACTTCCCGCGTGGTAGAGGGTGTAGGTATCGAACGTGACCGGTTTGCCGAAGCTGACGGAGATGTGGTGTTGAGCGTTTGAGCCGTTCCCGTCCGATGGGGAGGCTTCCCAGCGGCTGGAAGCGTTTCCGTCGACCAGCATATTCCCTGCGGCGGCGGCGAAGGACTCTCCGGAAGCGTCGTAGGTGTAGCTGCCGGAACAGAGGTTGCGGCCTTTTCCGGTGAAGTAGGAGGGGTTTGGCACGTTGGGGATATTTTCAGTCAGGAAGTTGTCGATGTAGCCGGAGAAGCTGTTGCAGGTCCAGGTTCCGGCGTCCAGTTCTTGGACGTACTTTTGGCGCAGCGTTTCCAGGCTGCTGAAGCCGGTTTTCTCCTTGACCAGTGCGTTGAGCGCGGTGTCATTCTGCGCGGTTCCGCCGTCGCTGGTGATCTGACCGTTCTGCATAGCGGTCAGCATGGAGTCCAGCAGGCCCCGGCTGGTTTTTGTAGTGGGGTATTTGGAGTCCATGTAGGCCAAAAACCAGACGCTGTCGCTGGAGACGGTGAAATGCCAGTCCCGTAGGGACTGTTCGGTCGGCGAATACTGGTACGCCGCAGAGAAGTACTTCTCGTCCGCCATAGAGGCGTAGCGGAAGGCTCCGTAATCGGCCAGGCACTCGCGCAGCCAGCCTCTCACGCCGGTAGAGGTATTGGTTGCGGCGTGGGTCAATTCGTGGGCGAAGGTCATTCGATTGTTGGGCCGTCGGTTGATGTCCTCGATGGAGAGTCGGATATAGGGGGTGTACTGATAGCGTGTGGAGTCGAATTTCGGGGTAGTCAGCCCTGCGTTTGTATCCATAGCCTCCCGGTGGTCCAGGGCCAGCGTCACGTGTTTACTCACGCCCGAGTTGCCCCAACGCGCCCAGAGGCGGGGGTATATGGCGTAAAATTCCTCTTCCAAGGCTTCCCGGACGCCCGCAGGGATCAAGCCCTCCCATTGGCCTTCCAGGATGAGCTGGAAGGCTTTGGGGTTATTCTGGCCTGCTTTCAGCTTATCGGCTATATTGGTGTAGATGACGGCGGCGCTGGCGCGGGTGACGGAGTCGTTTCCGGCGAAGGTCCCGCGGTCGTCCACGCCGCGGATGAGGCCCAAGGCGTAAGCGTTGGCCACGAAGTACGGCCAGTACTGGCCGTCGGTTTGCACGGCGTTCCAGTCGGCGATCTGTTGAGCGGCGGCTTCCCGTTCCTGATCGGTAGGCAGGACGACGCACTTATCGTCCAGGATTCGCACCAACACCCAAGCCATCCGGTAGCGGTCGACGGGCCAGTCGGCCATTTTCATGAGCTGATCCAGGTCGAAGTAAATCAGCTCACGGTCCACGGCGACCCGAAGGGCGGGTGCGTACCAAGGGCCTTCCTTACTGACCCGGGCCAGTTCTTCGGAGTAGAAGGCGCTGGTCAGCATGGTGAGGAACTGGCCGTAGGTCATTTTGGTGTCTGGGGAGAAGATGCCGGAACCTTTCTGAGGATCTCCGCCGGTTCCGGCGATAGCGCCGTCGGCGTAGGCGCGTTCCACGTAGGGGGAAGCCCAATGCCGGCTGGTCACATCGACGAAGTGGGAGTTCCGGGAAGCCGCGCTGATCCAAGGCGCGCCTCCCAGAGCCAGCGCGGTGATTAGGAGCAGTGCGGTCAACCGCCGCAGGGCGGCGCGGGGCGAGGCAGGGTGTCTGTTCATAGGGACTCCTTTCTGTCACATAGCTTTGAGCTGACCCTCCAATTTTGCGACCAGTTCGGTAAGGCGGACTGCGCGTTCCCGTTCTGCCTCCACGACTTGAGCGGGGGCTTTACCGGTGAAGCCGGGGTTGTTGAGCTTTGCGTTGAGCTTTTCCAACTCGGCGGCGTTCTTTTTCAGCTCCTTTTCCAGACGCAGGCGTTCTTTTTCCAAGTCCACCAACTCGCCCAGCGGGATGGTCAGCTGAGCCGCGTGGGTGACGATGGAGACCAGACCGGTTTGTTCTGCGTCGGCGTCGGCCTGGACCTGGGCGAAGGGGACGATTTCCACCTCGCTGGCGTAGGCCAGTTTTTTGAGGAAGGGGACGCCCAGAGCAAAGGTTTCCTGTTCCATAGTAGCCACGGTCAGGTGCGCTTTTTTGCTGGGAGGGACGTTCATCTCACTGCGGCGGGCGCGGACGGCGCGGATTGCGTCCATAATCAGTTCCATAGCCTTTTCTTCTTGGGGGAAGTTCAGGGAATCGCTGGCGACGGGCCATGCCTGGAGCATGAGGAAGTCGCCCTCATGGGGCAGGGCCTGCCAGATTTCCTCGGTCAGGAAGGGCATGAAGGGGTGCAGCAGTTTGAGCATTTGGGTCAAGACGAAGCACAGGACCTGTTGCGCGCGGACTTTGCTGTCCTCGTCCTCGCTCTGGAGCCGGGTTTTGGTCAGTTCGATATACCAGTCGCAGTAGTCGTCCCAGATAAAGTCGTAGATTTTCTGTGCGGCGACGCCAAGCTCGTAACGGTCCATATTCTCGGTGATTTCGGAGGTTGCCCGGTTGAGTTTGGAGAGGATCCATTTATCTTCCAGTTCCAGTTTCTCGGGCAATACGCAGCGGTCGATGGTCAGGTTCATCATCAGGAAGCGGCTGGCGTTCCAGATTTTGTTTGCGAAGTTCCGCATAGCCTCGCAGCGTTCGGTGTAGAAGCGCATATCGTTGCCGGGGGAGTTTCCGGTGACGAGGTTGAAGCGCAAAGCGTCCGCGCCGTACCGGTCGGCGATTTCCAAGGGGTCGATGCCGTTGTTCAAGGATTTCGACATTTTCCGGCCCTTATCGTCTCGAATCAAGCCGTGGATAAAGACGGTGTGGAAGGGAGGTTTGCCGGTGTGTTCACAGGCGGAGAAGATCATCCGGGCGACCCAGAAGAAGATGATGTCGTAGCCGGTGACCAGCACGTCGGTGGGGTAGTAGTACTGGAAGTCCTCGGTATGTTCCGGCCAGCCCAGGGTAGAGAACGGCCACAGGGCGGAAGAGAACCAGGTATCCAGCACGTCCTCTTCCTGTTTGATGTTCTTGCTGTGGCAGTGGGAGCATTCGGCGGGGTCTGTTTCGGAGACGGTGATTTTCCCGCAATCCGGGCAGGTCCAGGCGGGGATACGGTGGCCCCACCAGAGCTGACGGGAGATGCACCAATCCCGCACGTTTTCCATCCAGTTGATATAGGTTTTGGAGAAGCGGTCTGGGACGAAGCGGGTTTCGCCGTCCCGCACGACGCGCAGGGCTTCCTGAGCCAGCGGCTGCATTTTGACGAACCACTGGGCGGAGATCAACGGTTCCACGTCGTTGTGGCAGCGGGAACAGGTGCCGACGTTATGCTGATGCGGTTCCACTTTGACGAGGAAGCCCTGTTCTTCCAGGTCGGCCACGATAGCCTTCCGGGCTTCGTAGCGGTCCAGGCCGGAGTACTTCCCGTAGCCTTCGACGATTTTGCCGTTGTCGTCCAGGACGCGGATCGTCTCCAGGTTCTGGCGCAGGCCCACTTCGAAGTCGTTAGGGTCGTGGGCCGGAGTCATTTTCACGCATCCGGTGCCGAACGCCATGTCCACGTAATCGTCCGCAACGATAGGCATTTCCCGGCCGACCAGGGGCAGGAGGCACTTTTTACCGACGAGATCGGAGTAGCGTTGATCTGCGGGGTTGACGGCGACGCCGGTATCGCCCAGCATCGTTTCGGGGCGGGTGGTGGCGACGATGACGTACTTATTTTCCTCGCCCAGGATGGGGTAGCGGATATGCCACAGGCTGCCGGGTTTGACCTGATAGTCCACTTCCACGTCGCTCAGGGCGGTGACGCAATGCGGGCACCAGTTGATGATGCGGCTTCCCTTATAGATCAGCCCTTTGTTGTACAGGTTGACGAACACGTGACGGACGGCTTTGCTCAAGCCGTCGTCCATTGTGAAGCGGGAGCGTTCCCAATCGCAGGAGACGCCCAATTTTTTCTGTTGTTGTACGATACGTGCGCCGTACTTTGCTTTCCAGTCCCACACGCGTTCCAGGAATTTCTCGCGGCCCAGGTCGTAGCGGCTCAAGCCCTCATTTTTGCGCAGTTCTTCTTCGACTTTCACCTGCGTAGCGATACCGGCGTGGTCGGTGCCGGGGACCCACAGGGCGGCGTAGCCCTGCATCCGCTTGAAGCGGATCAAGATATCCTGGAGGGTGGAGTCCATTGCGTGGCCCATGTGCAGCTGACCGGTGACGTTCGGCGGCGGCATCACGATCGTGAAGGGTTTTTTGTTTGGGTCGCGATGACCGCGGAAGCAACCGTTTTTCTCCCACGTTTCGTAGATTCGGGCCTCGACTTCTTGGGGCTCGTAAACCTTAGGCAGTTCTTTTTTCATATTCGATCTCCTCTCTGACCGCAAGCGAGTTTATTTCCGGGCAAAATCAAAACGCCCCGAGTCCAAAAATGGACTCAGGGCGAATGACGTTCATCCGCGGTACCACCTGAATTTCCCCTATTTTGGAAATAAGGGACGCTCATTTCTTCTGTAACGGGAAGCCCCGCCGTTCCCTACTTAGGTTCAGGAACGAAGCCCGGAAGCCACATTCTCCCGTCCTGGACTGGGAACTTACACCATCCGTTCCCTCTCTGAGCGTTCCAAGGGCGAGGTACTCCTCTTCCGCGTTGCCTTTTCGGGTCAATTATATGCAAAAGGCTGCGGATTGTCAAGGGGGAGATAAAAAATCGTCTCGATTAAGGAAACACGCCCGTTTTATAAAAGCTGTATTTCCCCCCGAAGGGGGGAAATACAAAAAATTCTCTTTCTTTGCGGCTGAAGGGAGAAAAACTGCGGCTTACCGTTCGTAGCCGATGTACTTTTCCAAGATATCCAGCGGGACGCGGCCGCCGGATTCCTGACCGATTTTGCGGAAGCCGTACTTGGCGTAGAACCGCTGGGCGCGTTCATTGTAGGGGGCGCAGCGCAGGCGCAGTTTATCGCGGCCCATAGGGCGGAAGAAGGAGACGGCCTGTCCGATCAGCTGTACGCCCAAGCCCTGACGGCGGCGTTGGGGTGCGATGTAGCAGAAGGGGATGTAACCGGCGCGGTCTTCCGCGTAACGTTGCGTGTCCAGTTGGAGCATTCCGGCAAATTCCTCCCCAGCCATAGCCACGGTGACGCCCCAAGGGGAACGAGTCAAGTGTTGTTCGGCGTCCTGAAGGAAGCCGTCCGGTAAAAATTCCGGCCCATTGACGTGGGTGCAGTGCCAGGCGTCGCATCGGGATTCCAGGTAGAGTTTTTGGTCCACGGGCCAGTTGGCCGGGCGGAACCACAGGTTGACGTCTCGAATCCCGGACGTTTCTTTCCGCCACCACGCCTGACGCGCTAAGGTAGAGATACGGTCGTCCAGATGGCTGTTGTCCGACTCAAAGACGACTTGGACGTCGCCGTTGGGGTGGACGAGCAGTTTTGTTACTGCTGTGTTGTCGCCGTGACGTTGCGTGTGCCAATCCGCGGGCGGTACGCGTTTGAGGTTTGATATTGTCTGCCGTATAGCGGTGCCGTGGCTGAAGATGGCCACAGTCTGTCCGGGGTGGGCTCTGGCGATGCGGCGGACAGCGTGTTCCACGCGGTCTCCGACTTCTTGGAGACTTTCGCCGTCAGGCGCGCGCCAAGCGGGGTCTGCCTGATTGAACTGAGCCATTTGTTCTGGTTCCGTCCGGGCGATCCAGCCCCAAGGTTTGTCCTCCCAAACGCCCATATTGACTTCCCGCAGTGCCGGGTCGGTGTGCAGCTCCAGACCTTTTGGTGTGTAAATGGCACGGGCTGTGGTCATTGTCCGGTACAAATCGCTGGAATACACCGCGTCTACTGGGATGTTCTGGAAGCGGGCAGTCAGGGCCTGAATTTGTAGGAATCCGTTTTCAGTCACCAGGGAGTTATACTGACCGTGTATCCGGCGGTAGAGGTTTCCTTCCGCCTCGGCGTGGCGGATTAGATAGACAGTGGTCATCTCATCCCTCCTTATCCTCGTTGTTTTCATTGGTGTGGCGTTCGCTTTTCATTTCGATATGGATCAGCAGGGACAGCAGCGCGCGCAGGAGAATGACGGCTCCTAAAACCATCAACTCGTTCAGGTCCCGGACCAGCACGGTTTTCAAGATTTCGGCGGCCATTTTGAACTCCAGGCTGGTGGCCAGGCCGTCGGCTAAATAGAACTTGATATTCCGGGGCCGTCGCAGCAACATTCCTTCGCAGTACAGCCAGAAAGCCCGCAGTGCAGTCACGGCGACCACGAAGATTCCCATCAGCTCACAGCCGGAGATGATGGTGGGGAGACACAGTTCGATCAAATATTCCAGCATAAAATCCTCTCTTTTTTACGCGCTTAGGTGTCACCAAGGTTTCACGCCGCCGGTCAGCTGAGCCACTGCGTCCAGCCCCTGGCGTCTGGCGAGGTCCGCCAAGCCGTCCCGCACGTGTAGGGGCGCGTAAGGGTCGGCGAACATCGCGGTTCCGACCGCCACAGCGGAAGCGCCTGCCAACATGAGCTGAGCGGCGTCCTCACCCTTTGCCACGCCGCCCATGCCAAGTACTGGCAGGTCGACTGCCTGGCAGACCTCCCACACCATCCGCACGGCTACAGGCAGGACGGCGGGGCCGGACAGACCGCCGGTATTCATTTTCAGCACAGGGCGGTGGGAATTTACGTCGATACGCATTCCTCGGATTGTGTTGATTAGGGACAACGCGTCGGCTCCGGCATCTGCTGCTGCGCGGGCGATCACGGTGATGTCCGTGACGTTAGGCGACAGTTTCACCATGACTGGTGTCCGGCCTGCGTGCCGTTTTGCTTCCGCGGTCACTTCCGCGGCTAAATCGGGCCGGGTTCCGTAAGCCATTCCGCCCGCTTTCACATTCGGGCAGGATATGTTCACTTCGATCAGGTCCACGCCCGCGTCGGCTAGTTTCTCGCACATGATTCCGTATTCTTCCGGTGTGTTGCCTGAGATGTTGGCGATAATTTTTGTATCGAACTGCCGCAGGAAGGGCAGTTCTTCTTTGATGAAGGCGTCCACGCCGGGGTTTTGCAGGCCCACGGAGTTCAAGATTCCCATTGGTGTTTCTGCGATACGCGGCGTGGGATTTCCTTCCCGGCGGTGGAGTGTTAGACCTTTGGCGCAGATACCGCCCAGCTCGCTCAGGTCGTAGAACTGTCCGTACTCGCGTCCGAACCCGAACGTTCCGGAAGCGACTACGACGGGGTTTTTCAGGGTCACGCCCGCGAGCGTGACGGTCATGTCCAGTTCAGGCATTCCAATCCACCTCCTCGGCGTAGAATACCGGGCCGTCCTTACAGACGTGTTTCCGGCTTCCGTCGTTCATAGCGCAGGCGCATACCAGACAAGCGCCTATGCCGCAGCCCATACGCTCTTCCATAGAGACCTGACACGGCACTCCGAACTCGGCGGCGGCTTTTGCCACGTTGCGCAGCATAGGTTTTGGGCCGCAGGCCAGGACCGCTTTGTAATTCTGGTCTTCTGCCAACTCCTGACGGACCAGCGCGTCCACAAAGCCGTGGTATCCCAGGGAGCCGTCGTCTGTAGCGATAAGCGTTTTGGCGCACTCATTCTGGAAGCGGTCCAGCAAAATTGCCTTTTCCTTGGTACGGAAGCCCAGTATAGCGGTAGATTTGCCGTTCGTGTACTGGGCGCAGCCGCGCATAGGCGGCACGCCGATACCGCCGCCGACCAAGAGGTAGCGGTGTTCTGGATTCATTTGGAACCCGTTGCCCAGCAGACCCAGGACATCCAGCGTATGCCCGACCGGACGCTGTGCCAGCCAAGCGGTACCCTCGCCCCGCACCTCAAACGCGATGGCCAGCAAATCGTCCGGCGCATTTTCTTTGCAGCTGCACACGGAGATTGGACGGCGGAGCAACAAACCATCCCCGCACTTGATATGCACGAACTGTCCTGGTGCCTTGAACGAGGTCCGCACCATGTCTCCCACTTCCAGGACCATGTAAACTGCGTCTCCGAGCCGATTGCTTGAGACGATCCTGCACTTGCGTTCGACCTTCATCTGTTCTCACACTTTCTTGTTTTACTATTTGGGGAGCGCACACATTCCCGTAGCCGCGCCCGCGGGCGTTGTCCTAGACGATGGTGACGAACTTTTGGATATCGTCCCGCATAGTGATCGCGGCGTGCCGGGCGGCGTCGGCGAAATCGAGGCCATCCCTGCGGGTTTTCTGCCAGGCGCACATGATACCGCGGGAGGAATTGACGATAGCGCCGTGTCCGTACTTATCGAAGGCGAACTGCACATCCTCAGCGGTACCGCCTTGCGCGCCGTATCCGGGCACGAGGAAGAAAGTTTTCTGCAGACGTTTCCGCAGCGCGCGGATATCGGAAGGATACGTTGCGCCGGTCACGGCTCCGGCGATAGAGTAGCCGTACTTTCCCTCGGTACCGGCGGCGATGCGTTCGTTGAGGTCGCCCATGATCTGGTAAACGAGCCGTTCTCCAGCGACGATGTCCTGTAGCTCTCCGGAACCTGGGTTGGAGGTTTTCACCAGGACGAAGACGCATTTATTTTCGATCCGAGCGGCGTCCAGGAAGGGTTTGATGGAATCGGAGCCCATGTAGCCGCTGAGGGTGACGCAGTCCGCGTCGAAGGCTTTGAAGGTCTCGCCGTTGATTTTGGTACCGGATAACCAGCCTTCGGCGTAAGCGGATGCGGTAGAGCCGATATCGCCGCGTTTGATGTCGGCGATGACGAACAGCCCTTTGGTTTTGGCGTACTGGATGGTACGTTCGAGGACTTCCATCCCCTGCCAGCCCAAATTTTCGTAGTAAGCCGCCTGTGGTTTCACTGCGGGTACGATATCGCACAGCGCGTCGATGAGTCCGACGTTGAACTGCCAGATTGCTTCAGCCGCGCCCTTCCGGCCGGGGCCGAACTCCGCGAAAGCCTTCTCACGGATATGAGCTGGGACGTACTCGATACGGGCGTCCAGACCGGCTACGGTAGGATTTTTCATGGCGCGGATCTTATCCTGCAAAACATCGAAAGACATAGGTGCCTCCTTTTCAGTGAGAAAGACTCAAAGGGTTATTGTTTTGTGTCCTGGTAGATGATCTGGCCGTGGACGATGGTGTATTTCACGCGGCCTTTGACGGTCCGTCCGGTGAAGGGAGTGTTACGCGCTTTCGAGGCGAAGAGCAACGGGTCGACGACCCATTCCTCGTCGGGGTCGAAGATGGTTAAGTCGGCGTCCACGCCCATAGACATACGGCCTTTGGCTATGTGGAGGATATCGGCGGGGTTTGCGGTCATGCGGCGGATGATGGCGGGCAGTTCCATTTTTTTGGTGTGGTAGAGTGCGGTGAGTGTGACGGCAAGGCTGGTTTCCAGTCCGATCATACCGCTGAGTGCGCGGGAGAGGGGGCGGGTTTTTTCGTCCACGGAGTGTGGTGCGTGGTCGGTTGCGATGACGTCGATGGTTCCGTCTTTCAGGCCGGAGATGATACCAGTGACGTCTTTTTTGGTGCGCAGGGGCGGGTTCACACGGGCCATAGGCCCGCGGGCCAGCACTTCGTCTTCGGTGAGGCTGAAGTACTGGGGGCAGGTCTCGCAGGAGATCGGCACGCCTTTTTTCTTCATTTTCCGAATGATATCGACGCTGCGGGCGGAGGAGACGTGGCAGATATGGACGTGCGCGCCGGTTTCCTCGGCCAGCATAGCGTCCCGCATGACCATGATCTCTTCTGCGATAGCGGGCCGGCCTTCCAGCCACAGCTGGCGGGAGACGCTGCCCTCGTTCACGGCCCGGCCCGCGACCATAGACGTATCCTCACAGTGGGACAAGATGGGCAGTTTCTGCCGCCGCGCTCGGATGAGGGCGTCCCGCATCAAGTTTGCGCTGTCGACGTTGTTTCCGTCGTCGGACAAGGCGATTGCGCCCGCTTTTTTCAACGCTTCGGCGTCGGTCAATTCCTTTCCCTTCAAGCCCATAGACACGGCCGCCACCGGGTAGACCTGCACGCCGCAGCCCTGTTCGGCGCGCTGACGGATATAAGCCACCCGTTCTGGGGTATCGGTCACAGGGTTTGTGTTGGCCATGCAAGCCAAGGAAGTGATGCCGCCTCTGGCGGCGGCGGCGCAGCCGGTGAGGATATCCTCTTTGTAGGTCTGGCCGGGGTCCCGCAGGTGGACGTGCATATCCACCAGGCCGGGGCAGACTGCCAGACCTGCCGCGTTGATGGTCTGGTCTGCTTGGAGCGTGATCCCGCGCTCCAACAGGGAGATCTTCCCGTCCTCCACCAGGATGTCCTGGAGCAGGACCGTGCCGGTGACGGGATGGACCACCCGGCCGTTCTGTATCAGCAGTTTCATGGTATCATTTATCCCTCCGGAAATTCGTATCGTAGCCGCTCCGGTGCGTCAGGCGAAGGGCCTGACTCCGGTGTCAAGATAAATTATAGCGGAATTTGCAAGATTTAGCAACGGATTTTTTCCAAACTTCGGGAAGAATAAATACCGCGCGAAGCACCGCGCGAAAGGAGCCGAGGAACTATGACAGAACGTTGTTGTAACAGCGGGCGGTTTGCACTGGGCATGGCCGCGGGCATGGCGGCGGGGACAGCCTTAGGCATGGCGCTTGCGCCGTCGCACCGACAGATCCGGCGTGCCGCGCAGAAAGCGGCCAGACGGGTCAACGAAGCGGTGGAGAACCTCGCGGAAGCGATGGATATGTGACCAGAAACTCCGGCCTCTGGCGTTGAGCTGGGGGCCGGGGTCCCGCTTAGGCGGACATACGTCTCTGCTGCGGACGCGTTTTGCAGGACACTGGCACAAAAAATTCATTTCAGGCGTTGAAACATTATCTAACTTTGCCAGTTGACGGGGGCGTTTCGCTATGCTACTATTTTCCTATCGCAAGGGCAAAGACGTCCTGCCGCGAAAGGCGGCGGGCGTTTTTGTCCTTTTTTCGTCTTTTTCTAAGGGAACGGGCGGGAAACGCGGCATTTTCGTGAGGGTTCAACGGGTTCGCTCGTTTGAGGCGCACGGGACAGAAAGGGAGCGAGATCTTATGGCGCAGCAAGTTGGCACGACCGTCTTTGGTCCGCGGCAGCCGGAACATGACGCCTGCGGCATTGGGGCCGTCGTGAGCATCCGGGGGGTCAAGACGTACCAGACCGTGGACAACGCGTTAAAAATTGTAGAGAAGCTGGAGCATCGTGCGGGGAAGGACGCCGCTGGGGAAACGGGGGATGGTGTAGGGCTGATGCTCCAGATCCCCCACAAGCTGATGACCAAAGCGGCGGCGGCGGAAGGGATTTCCCTGGGCGAAGAGCGGGATTACGGGGTAGGGATGCTTTTCCTGCCCTCGGACGGTCTGAAACGGGCGCAGGCGAAAAAGATGCTGGAGATCATTGTGGCGAAGGAGGGGATGGAGTTTTTAGGTTGGCGGGACGTGCCGGTCGATCCTGAGATTCTGGGCCAAAAGGCGCGTGATTGTATGCCTTGTATTTGTCAGTGTTTCGTCCGGCGTCCCGAGTCGTGCGCCAGGGGGCTGGAATTTGAACGGAAACTTTACGTTGCGCGCCGGGTTTTTGAACGTTCCGATCCGAACACTTACGTTCCCTCTTTTTCCAGCCGGACCATTGTCTACAAGGGGATGTTTCTGGTGGGTCAGCTGCGCCGGTTCTACGCGGATTTGACCGACCCGGACTGTGAATCTGCGATTGCGCTGGTCCACTCCCGGTTTTCCACCAACACCACCCCGAGATGGGAGCGCGCGCACCCGAACCGTTACATTCTCCACAACGGGGAGATCAACACCATCCGGGGCAACGTGGACCGTATGCTGGCCCGGGAGGAGACGATGTCTTCTTCGGTTCTGGACAGCGAGATGGACAAGCTGCTCCCGGTCGTGGATCAGAGCGGTTCCGATTCTGCCATGCTGGACAACGTGCTGGAATTTCTGGTTATGAACGGCGTGGATCTGCCGCAGGCTGTGATGATGACCATCCCGGAACCCTGGTCCGGGGACGCGCAAATGAGCCGGGAGAAGCGTGATTTTTACCACTATTACGCGACGATTATGGAACCTTGGGATGGTCCTGCCGCGATTGTCTTCTCGGACGGCGATGTGGTAGGCGCGGTGCTGGACCGCAACGGACTGCGGCCATGCCGGTGGTACGTCACGGAGGACGGGTACTTGATTCTGGCGTCTGAAGTAGGTGTTCTGGACGTGCCGCCGGAGAAGATTGTGAAGAAGTCCCGTCTTCAACCGGGCCGGATGCTTTTGGTGGACACGGTGGGGCGTCGGCTGGTGGAAGACGAGGCAATCAAAGAAAGGTACGCCCGCCAGCAGCCCTACGGCGAATGGTTGGATACGAACCTGCTCCAGCTGGAGAGTCTGCCCATTCCGAACCGTCAGGTAGAAAAATACCCTCAGCGTCAGCGGGACCGTTTATACAAAGCCTTCGGCTACACCTACGAGGAGGTCAAGGACTCCATTCTGCCGATGGCCCGCACGGGGGCGGAACCTGCGGCGGCTATGGGGGCGGACATACCCTTAGCCGTGCTGGACGAGGTCCACCAGCCTCTGTTCCACTACTTCAAGCAGCTTTTCGCGCAGGTGACGAACCCGCCGATTGACGCCATCCGGGAGGAGATTGTCACGGACACCTCCGTTTATGTAGGCACTGGCGGAAACCTGCTCCAGGAAAAGGCCAAAAACTGCGCGTTGCTCCAGCTGCCCTCCCCCATTCTCAGCAGCGTCGATTTGATGAAGATCCGCTACATGGACCGGCCCGGATTCAAAGTTGAGACCATCTCCATGTTGTACTACAAAGGCAGTCCGTTGGAAAACGCGGTGGAGCAGCTCTTCGTAGCGGCTGACCGCGCTTACCGGCGGGGTGCGAACGTTCTGATTCTGTCGGACCGCGGCGTGGACGAGAACCATATGGCGATCCCGTCGCTGCTGGCGGTCTCCGCGCTCCAGAAGCACCTTGTGCGGACGAAGAAACGCACAGCGGTTTCCCTGATTCTGGAGAGCGGCGAGCCGCGGGACGTACACCACTTTGCGGCTCTGCTGGGCTACGGCGCGACGGCCATCAATCCCTACCTGGCGCAGGAGTGTGTGGAGGAGCTGATCTCCATTGGGATGCTGGACAAGGACCCTGGCGTCGCCATTGAGGCATACAACCGGGCTGTTTTGCACGGTATCGTCAAGATTGCATCCAAGATGGGGATCTCCACCATCCAGTCCTACCAATCCGCGCAGATTTTCGAGTGTGTAGGCATCCGTCAGGATGTGGTGGACCGTTACTTCACCAACACGGTCAGCCGCGTTGGCGGTATTGGCTTGACTGAGATTGGCGAGGGCGTCATGTGGAACCACAACCAGGCCTTTGATCCGCTGGACCTGGGCTGTGACGCGACGCTCAACTCTCTGGGGGCGCATAAACTCCGTTCCGCGCCTGGGAGCGAGGACCATATGTACAGTCCGAAGACGATTCTCCTGCTTCAGAAAGCCGCTCGGGAGGGCAGTTACGAGACGTTCAAGGAGTACTCCGCTCTGGTGGACCAAGCGGACCGGCCTCATACGTTGCGGGGGCTGATGGACTTCCGTTTTGACGCGCAAGGCGGTATTCCGCTGGACGAGGTGGAGCCTGTGGAATCCATTGTCAAACGGTTCAAGACGGGCGCGATGAGCTACGGGGCGATTTCCCAGGAGGCCCACGAGTGCATGGCGATTGCGATGAACCGCATTGGCGGGATGTCGAACTGCGGCGAGGGCGGCGAAGACCCGGAACGTTTTGGCACGGAGCGCAATTCTGCGGTCAAGCAAGTGGCTTCCGGACGTTTTGGCGTCACCAGCGCGTATCTGAACAGCGGGGAAGAGATTCAGATCAAGATGGCGCAGGGCGCGAAACCGGGGGAAGGCGGGCAACTGCCGGGCAAGAAAATCTACCCTTGGGTAGCCAAGGCCCGCTATTCCACGCCCGGGGTTGGTTTAATTTCCCCGCCCCCGCACCATGACATCTACTCCATTGAAGACCTGGCGCAGCTCATCTACGATCTCAAAAACGCCAACCATCACGCGCGTATCAGCGTAAAGCTGTGTTCGGAGTTCGGCGTAGGCACCGTTTCGGCTGGCGTGGCGAAAGCCGGTGCGCAAGTGGTTTTGATCTGCGGCCACGACGGCGGCACTGGTTCCGCGCCCAGAAACTCGATCTATGGGGCTGGTCTGCCTTGGGAACTGGGGGTCGCGGAAGCGCATCGGACCTTGATGGAAAACGGACTGCGGGGGCGTATTGCGATTGAGGCGGACAGCAAGCTGATGACGGGTCGGGATGTAGCCATTGCCTGTATGTTGGGCGCGGAGGAGTTCAGTTTTGCCACCGCGCCGCTGGTCACGATGGGCTGTTGTATGATGCGCGCCTGTAACCTGGACACCTGCCCTGCTGGTATTGCCACTCAAAACCCGAAACTCCGGGCGCGTTTTGCCGGAAAACCGGAGTACGTCATCAACTTCATGTACTTCGTGGCGCAGGAGCTGCGGGAGTACATGGCCCGTTTAGGTGTGCCGACTGTGGAGCAGCTCATTGGGCGCAGTGATCTGCTGCGGGTCCGGGAAGGGCTGTCCGCGGGCCGGGCGCGGACTTTGGACCTTAGCGTTCTGCTGGGCCCCGTTCCCGAGGGCGGGGACACCCACTTCGATCCCCGAAAGGTTTTCGACTTCCACTTGGAGAAGACTTTGGACGTGCGTGTGCTGATGGAGAAGCTGGGCAAGAGCCTGCGCGGCAGGAAGAGCGGCTCGCTGGATGTACAGATTTCCTCCACGGACCGGGCGTTCGGCACGCTGTTCGGTTCGGAGATCACCCGTATCTGCGGCAGCTCGCTCCCGGAGGACAGCTACGTCATCACCTGTCATGGCGGCGCGGGGCAATCTTTCGGGGCGTTCATTCCGAACGGTCTGACGCTCAAGCTGGAAGGCGATTGCAACGATGGGTTTGGCAAGGGTCTGTCCGGCGGCAAGCTCATCCTCTACCCGCCCAGAAACAGCCGTTTCCAAGCTGGGGAGAACGTCATTGTGGGCAACGTGGCGCTGTACGGTGCCACCTCTGGCAAAGCGTTCATCTGCGGCATGGCGGGGGAACGTTTTTGCGTGCGCAATTCCGGCGCGTTGGCCGTGGTGGAGGGCGTGGGCGACCACGGCTGTGAGTACATGACCGGCGGGCGAGTTGTGGTACTTGGTCCGACCGGGCGCAACTTCGCGGCAGGGATGTCCGGCGGCATCGCCTACGTTCTGGACGAGGACCACAGTCTCTACCTACGTCTGAACAAAGGCCAGGTCACGTTGGAGGAGCTGAGCAAGGAGGATGACATCCGCGAGTTGCGAGAGCTGATCGCCGCTCATGCGGAGGCGACGGGTTCGGTCCGGGCGAAAGCCATTCTGTCGGATTTCCGGTCCTACATCCCGCATTTCAAGAAGATCCTGCCGCGGGACTACGACCGCATGGTGCAGGCCATCACGCGGCTGGAGCGGGAGGGCAAGACGCGGGAAGAGGCGGAGATTGAGGCGTATTACGCCAACACAAAGGTTTAAGGGAGGGCGGAGCTATGGGAAAACCGACTGGATTTATGGAATATGCGCGGCGGGACACCGAGCCGCGTCCGGCGGAGCAGCGCGTTCTGGACTGGGAGGAATTTCACGGCAGTCTGCCTGAGGAGATCCGTGCGGAACAGGGGGCGCGCTGCATGAGCTGCGGCGTACCCTTCTGCCAGGCGGGGATTGTCTGGGAGGGCAAAGCATTTGGGTGTCCTCTGCACAATCTGATTCCGGAATGGAACGATATGATTCTGTCCGGGAACTGGGGTCACGCGCTTTCCCGGCTGTTGAAGACCAATAACTTCCCGGAATTTACGGGGCGGGTTTGTCCTGCGCCCTGCGAGGACGCGTGTCTGTGCGGGATGTACGAGAGCGCCGTCACCATCCGGGACAATGAGCTGTCCGTTATTGAGAACGCCTTTCAACAGGGCCGTATGCGTCCCAGACAAATCGCCCAGCGTTCCGGTAAAAAAGTAGCTGTTGTCGGCTCCGGCCCGGCGGGTCTGGCCGTGGCGGACCAGCTCAACCACCGCGGCCACGCTGTCACCGTCTACGAGCGGGAGGAGCGGCCCGGCGGGTTGCTGACCTACGGCATCCCCAACATGAAATTGCCGAAATCCATCGTGGAACGGCGGGTCCGGCTCATGGAGGAGGAGGGCATCGTCTTCCGCACCGGCGTGGACGTCTCCGGAGAGGAAATCGCCCAACAGCTGCTTCAGGAGTATGACGCCGTCGTGTTGTGCTGCGGCGCGGAAAAGCCCCGAGCTTTAGACCTGGACCTGAAAGGCGGCGCGGACACCTGTTGGGGAGTCCAGTTCCTGAAAGCGGCCATCCAACGCCAGCAGTTCGGGTTGGAGGGCGGCGTGTCTTCCGCGCGGGACAAGGATGTGGTCATCGTCGGCACCGGCGATACGGCGAGCGATTGCGTAGCGACCGCGCTCCGTCAAGGCTGTCGTTCTGTCACGCAGTTGGTTCGCCGGGGCCGGGCGGATTATCTGGACAAGAACGGTGCGCTTCCGGTGGACTACGCTCAGGAAGAAGCGTTTGCGGTCTTCGGCCACGATCCCAGACGCTTTGGGGTTCAGGTCCAGGAGCTGCTCCGCGGGGAGGGCGGTTCTCTCGACGCTCTTGTGACCACGGACGGCGACACCATTCCTTGCGGTCTGCTCATCGCGGCCACTGGTGCGGCGGGCTGTGAGGACGCCGTGTGCCGTGCTTTCGGGGTGGAAGTTGACCGGACCGTTCTGACGCGGAGCGGGACTTACCAGACCAACGTGGAGAAGGTTTTCACTGCGGGCGATATGCGTCGGGGCCAGTCACTGGTGGTCTGGGCCATTGCGGAGGGCCGCGCCGCTGCCGCGGACGTAGACCGCTATCTGACGGGGTACACCAATCTTCTTGGCTGACAGCGGGGCTGGAGCGGAAACGCTCCAGTCTTTTTTTGCGGAAGCGGGGGAATCGCGGTTTCATTTGCAGATTTTTCCGGATTTTCCGTAGGGAAAGACGCGCATACTAGCGTGCGGATGGGATGTTCATTTGATTTGATAAGCGGAGGAGATACCGATGAAGAAAAGTCTGATTGCAATGGCGGCGGCAGTCATGCTGCTGACCGGCCTGACGGCGTGCAGCGGCAGGGACCAGGACGTCAACGGCGGCGCCGGACAGAGCGGTTCCAACTCCCAAAACGGCTCCAATTCCCAGAGCGGACAGGCCAGCACCAACCGTACCAGCGCTTCCCGGCGCTATATGGACGGCTACTTGGACGACGGCCGCTACTACGCCAACGCCGACGGACAAGTGAACGGCGGCTCCGTCGCTCGTGACTTCACCCAAGGCGCTCGGGATATGATGCGCGGCGTAGGCGACGCCGCGGCTGATGTAGGCCGCGATGTAGGCCGCGCCGCCCGCGATCTCACCGGAACCCCTAGCTGGGAACCCGACTCCAGCGCACGGTACTGAGCAGGTTCCATCCAGACGCTTCTGTTGTCTTGCGGCGGATCTGGGAGCCGCGGGCATTACTTCCACCCCTGGGAAAGGGGTGGAAGTAGATACATTGGGGAGGACCGCTCTGGCCTGGAGCTGTCGTAGGCAGGCAAAACCGGCCGGAGGGGTAGGTTTTTCATAATTTTCAGCTTATTTGCAAGTTTTTTCTCTTTCAGAGTTTGAAAAACACGGACGGCGGCTGGAAGATTTTTGAAATTCGGGAAAGGGTTTGTGCATTTTTCATAAAATTTGCGAAAAACTCAAGTTTCTCTTGACACTTTTTCCGGAAGGCTGTAAGATATATTTACCTTAACAGTGGCTTGGATTTGTGGGAGGCCCTCCTTCCTTTTTCTGGGATGAAATGGCAATCATTTCCTTGCAGAGGCCCTGTGCGAGGTTCCCTGATATATTCGCTGCTTCAAGTCACTTAATGCGGTGTTCTCGCATTCATTACCGTGACTGAAACCCAGCAAGAACAGACGGCAAGGTGGTCGTGTTGCTTCCACAGATTGCTGCTTGTTTTTGCTGGGTTTTTGTTATAATGGGATACCTGAAAAGGGGCTGTCCCCAACAAAAAAGAGGAAAGAGGAAGAACGCTATGATAATCGGTCTGCCAAAGGAGATTAAAAACAATGAATTTCGTGTTGGTCTCATCCCGGGCGCGGTAAGCGCGTATGTCCAGGCGGGACATACGGTGTTGGTGGAGCAGGGGGCCGGGTTAGGTTCCGGTTTCACGGATGAGGAGTACGTGGAAGCGGGGGCACAGATCGTGGCGGACGCCGCGGAGGTGTGGGCGAAAGCGGGCATGATCGTCAAGGTCAAGGAGCCCATCGAGAGCGAGTACAAGTACTTCAAAGAGGGTCTGCTGCTGTACACCTACCTGCACTTAGCCGCGGACGCGCCGCTGACCAAGGCGCTGTTGGATTCGAAGGTGACGGCGATTGCTTACGAGACCATCGTGGGGCGGAACGGAGGACTGCCGTGTCTTGCGCCCATGAGCGAGATCGCCGGACGCATGGCGATTCAGGAAGGCGCGAAGTATCTGGAGAAGACCTACGGAGGTCTGGGCGTACTGCTGGCGGGCGTGCCTGGCGTGGAAAAGGGCAACGTAGTCATTCTGGGCGGCGGCAACGTGGGTACCAACGCCTGTAAGATTGCCGTTGGCATGGGCGCGAACGTGACGGTTCTGGACGTGAACCTCCAGCGTCTGGCCTACCTGGACGACATCTTTGACAAGCGGATCACCACGCTGTACTCCACGCGGAGCAACGTCCAAAAGGCCGTAGCGCAAGCGGATCTGGTGATTGGCTGCGTGCTGCTCCCCGGCCGTGCCGCGCCGAAGCTGCTGCTGAAAGAGGATCTGGCTCTCATGAAGCCCGGCGCGGTTGTGGTGGACGTCGCGGTGGACCAAGGCGGCTGCGTAGAGACCACGCATCCCACGACGCACGACGATCCGGTGTTTATCGTGGACGGTGTCGTTCACTACTGCGTCGCCAATATGCCGGGTGCGGTGGCGCGTACATCGACCCTGGCGTTGGGCAACGCGACGCTGTCCTACGGCTTGGAGCTGGCCGCCAAAGGCGTAGCGGCGTGCAAAGCGGACAAGGGCCTGCTGGCGGGTCTGAACTGCTTCGATGGCAAGTGTACCTTCCCTGGAGTGGCTGAGGCGCTGGGCCTGGAGTACGTAGATCCTGCGGGACTGCTCTGAGCCGCCGCCCGGAAGCGCCCACCGAACCGGAACAGGAGCTGCCAAAGCGGCTCCGCCGCAGTGACAGGACACGCCCGTCTCATAAAAGCGATCCACTTTTGACACGAGGAAAAGCGATTTGAGAGACAGGTGTGGTGACAGGAGGCAGTCGATGAACGAATATGAAGCGGAACAGGACTTAGGTGGTTCCCAGACCCGAACCTACTACGTCATCGGGGAGTCCCGCACCAACGCGGACAACGCCATCACGAAGATCTATGGTTCCTTCTACCTGGCCTTTGAGGTCAACGAGCTGACGGAACAGGTGGTCGCTTTCAACTGCACCCACACGCTGGACTTGACGGAGAACTTTCTCCGCAAGCTCTTTCTGGGACAGCACTTTCCCTCCATCGACACCTGGCTGGAGGAGGTTCTGGAGCGCCGTTACGGCGGTTCCTCCCGGAGAGCGGTGCTGGTATCTTACCGGGATGCGTTGAAACGCTACCGGACGATGCGGAGAGGAGGTTATGGAGCGGGAAAATGAGGTGAGTGAGAGGAAGTCAAGAAGAAAGGAAAAGGAGAGGATATTGTGTTTGTTATTGAAAACGGTTTTACGTACATCGCGTTCCTGATGTTCTTGTGCGGCGGTCTGCTGGCGCTGCAAAAGTACGCCAAGTGGAAGATTTTTGATGTGGTGCCGCCGCTGGTGTGGATTTACGTGATCGGCATGATCTGCTGCACCGCTGGCATGTTCAACTCCGACGGCGTATCGGCCGCCTACGGCGCGTTGAAAAACAACCTGTTGTATGCCATGATTTTCGTCATGCTGCTGCGCTGCGATTTCCGGAAGATCGGCAAGCTGGGCGGACGTCTGATCGCGATTTTCCTGGGCTGTTCCCTTACCTTAGCTGTAGGCTTTATTGTTTTCTATCCCATCCTCAAGGGTTCTATGGGCGGCGGTGAGAAGACCTGGGCTGCGACTGCCGCGCTGTACGCCTCCTGGGTTGGCGGTTCCGGCAACATGGCCGCTATGCAGGCCAACTACGGCGACCTGATCGACTCCGGCGCATACGGCTGCGCGCTCGCGCTGGATACCGTATGCTACTCCGTGTGGATTGCCCTGTTACTGTTCGCGGTGAAGTTCGCCCCCAAGTGGAACAAGGCGACCAACGCGGATACCTCCAAGCTGGACGCGCTGGCTCAGACCGCCAACGCGGAAGTCTCGAAAGACCAGAAAAAAGCGACCTCTGCCGACTGGATCTTCATCATCGGCATCGGCCTGATCGCCTCCGTGGTCTGCCAGAAGCTGGGCGTCATGCTCAACAGCGGCATCAACGCCACCCTCGGCGGCATCATCGGTGAGAACCTGTTCGGCAACGCCACCTGCATCACGGTCGTGGTCACGGTCCTGGGCCTGATCTGCGCCATGACGCCGATGGGCAAGCTGCCTGCCGTGGAAGAACTCTCCAATGTGCTGCTGTACGCCGTCGTTGCTATGCTGGCGACCTAAGCCCCGCTCAACGAGCTGCTGGACGCTCCCATGTGGGTGGTTTACGGTATGCTGATCCTGGTGGTCCATGTGGTACTTATGTTCCTGCTGTCCAAGGTGTTCCATTGGGATCTGTGCATGGTGTCTACCGCCTCCGTGGCCAACATCGGCGGTTCTGCTTCCGCTCCCATCATTGCGTGCGCGTATGACTCCACGTTTGCCGGTATCGGCATTCTGATGGGCGTACTGGGCGCCGCCGTAGGCAACTTCTTCGGCATGGGCATGGGCGCGATTCTCCGGCTGTTAGCCTGACCAATCCAATATCAGCCCCATTCATCGAATGAGAACGGGCCCCGTCCCCACCGGGGCGGGGCCTGTTTACGCAAAAATTGGGGGGAAAACCTGGAAAAGGAGACTTGCTCATGGACATCAACCACACGTTCCGGAGTCTGCACGTAGGTTTGCCGGAGGACATTCTGCGCCGGAAGCTCTACGGGGACTTTGAGGGAGCCATCCGGCTGATCGACCAGCGGCTGGAACGGAAGGATCTCCCCCAAGCGCTCCGGGACTGCATGACCGCGCAGCGTGAGATGATGCTGCGCACGCCGCCGGATTACCCCTTTGATCGGGAGCAGGCGCTGGCCCGAGTCCGCGCCTACATTCCGGACTTCTCCGAGGAGGAGTTCGACCAGCGGGTGGACGCCGGGAAGATTGGGTGGATTTACCTGAACGGCCAGCCCCGCTACTTCGCCCGGTTTTTCGAGACCATGTGCAAGGCGGAACCGCCGTTTGCACAGCGGGCCAATTTTCAGATGCACGGTGTGGAGAGCATTGCCGGGATTTCCGGCAAGGAGGATCGTTTGGAGCGCTGCCACCGTCTCATGCGGGAAAACGGGCAGGTTTCGAACCGCATCCGCATTCGGGCTTCCCTCCGCCTGAAGGACGAGTTCTTCACGCCTGGGATGTTTCTCCGGGCGCATTTGCCCATCCCGGCCGCCTGCGCCCAGCAGCGGGACATTGTGATCGAAACCATGACCCCTGCGGGGGGGGTGATCGACCCGGAAGACGCGCTCCAGAGGACGGTCTGCTGGGAAGGTACGTGGGAGGAGAACCCTGAGTTCTCTGTCACGTACTCGTACATCCACACCGCCCAATTCCACGACCTGTCCAAACCTGGGACGGCTGAGTTGGCCGCTCCGGAGGAGCTGGCGTCTTACTTACGGGAGGAGCCTCCCCACATTCTGTTCACCCCGTACCTGCGGGCTCTGACGGAGGAGCTGACGGAGGGGAAGGAGACCCCGCTGGAGAAAGCCCGGAGCATATACGATTTCATCACGCTCAATATGAAATACACGTTCATGCCCGCCTACTTCGGGTTGGAGAACATCGCGGAGAACTGCGCCCGCAGTTTCACTGGAGATTGCGGAGTGTTTGCGTTGTTGTTCATCACCCTGTGTCGGTGCGCTGGGATTCCGGCGCAGTGGCAGAGCGGTCTGACTGCCGAGCCGGACTTCTGCGGCGGCCATGACTGGACGCTGTTCTACGTTCCCGGACACGGCTGGCTGTACGCGGACCCGTCTTACGGGACCGCGGCGGTCCGGGCTGGGAAGGAGGAGCGGAGGAAGTTCTACTTTGGCAACCTCGACCCCTACCGCATGGTAGCCAACCGGCAGTTCCAAGGGGCTTTTGCCGTAGCCAAGTCCCATTGGCGGGCGGACCCCTACGACAATCAGGTGGGCGAGCTGGAGACCGTCGGCCGCGGTCTGTGCTACGAGGAGTTCGACCGCAGCAAAACGGTCCTGCTGCACGAGGAACTTTGACCTCTGCCGGGAAAAAGACAGTTAAGGAGCGACCACACATGGAACTCTACAAAATCATCGACGAGAACCAGGACGCGCTCATCCGAGACCTGCAAGGCTGCATTCAGATTCCCAGCCTCCAGGCCGAGGACGGGAGCGGCTACCCCTACGGCGAGCAAGTCCACCGTTGTCTCCAGTATATGTTGGACACCGCGCAGGCGTTAGGTTTCCAGGTTCACAACATGGACGAACAGGTAGGCTGGTGCGAGTACGGCGAGGGCCCTGAGATGGTGGCGGTTCTCAGCCACTTGGACGTAGTTCCGGAAGGGGACGGCTGGACCGTGCCGCCTTACGGCGGCGAGGTGATCGACGGCAAGCTCTACGGGCGCGGCTCTATGGACGACAAGGGTCCCGCTCTGTGCGCGCTGTACGCGCTGAAAGCCATTCAGCAAGCCGGGCTGCCTCTCCAACGCCGCATCCGGTTGATCTTCGGCCTGAACGAGGAGACCGGCAGTGCGGATATGAAGTACTACATCGCCCACGGCGGGGAAGTCCCAGTGATGGGCATCACGCCGGATGGGGAGTACCCGGTCATCAACGGAGAAAAGGGTCTTGTGACCGAGTTTTTCACGAAGGACCTGAATCAGACGGGTCCCATTCGTCTGGAGGAGCTGTCCGGGGGCGCGGCGCATAACATCGTGCCGGACCGGGCTTGGGCGACGCTGTCCTGTTCCCGTGAGGCAGCGGAACAGATTGCGGCGCGGCGGGTTGGTAAAGTGACCTGCACCCTGACGGACACCGGGGTCCGGGTGGAGGCGGAGGGCGTAGGCGCGCACGGCGGTTCCCCGCAAGAGGGGGAGAACGCCGCGGGTCGGCTCATGCTCTTCCTGTCGGCTCTGCCGTTGGAAGGGGATCTCAAAACCACCGTAGAACTGCTTGCGAACAAGATCGGCATGGAGTTCGACGGTCGTTCTCTTGGCATAGCGATGTCCGATGAACTTTCCGGACCTCTGACCCTGAACATGGGCGTCATCCAGAAGCAGGGCGAACAGCTCACGGTGAAGCTCAACTACCGCTACCCAGTGACCTGCGGTTTTGAGGACTGTGGTCCGAAGGTACGGGCCGCCTTTGAGGCGGCGGGCTTCCGTCAGAGCCACTTCCTCCACAAAAAAGCCCTGTACATGCCCGCGGAAAGTCCTCTGGTCAGCAAGCTGATGAAGGTCTACTCCGACTATACCGGAGACCACGTCTCCGCTCCGAAGTGCATCGGCGGAGGGACTTACGCGAAAATGATCCCGAATACGTTAGCGTTCGGTCCCATTTTCCCTGGCGACGAGGTGCGGGAGCATAAACCGGACGAGTTCATGGAGCTGAGCCGTCTTCTGGACAACACGAAGATACTGGCATCCGCCATGTACGAGCTGGCCCGCTGACTTGTCCTGGGCAACCGCAGCGTTCTACGAAAAAGCAGAAAAGGAAGGATTTCATGAAAATCACAGAGGTAAAACTTGGCAAAATTTCCGTTCCCCTCCGGGTCCCCTTCAAGACCGCTCTGCGTTCCGTCAACAGCGTTGAGGACGTGATCGTGGAGATCCACACGGACACCGGCGCGATTGGCTACGGCGAGGCGCCCCCGACGGGCGCGGTCACGGGGGACACCACGGGCGCGATCATCGGCGCGATTCAGGATCACATTGCCAAGAGCATCGTGGGCCATGACGTGGACGACTTCGAGGACGTGCTTCAGATCGTCCAGAAGTGCATTGTCAAGAACACCAGTGCGAAGGCGGCGGTTGATATCGCCCTTTGGGATCTGTACGGTCAGCTGTACAAGATCCCCGTCTACAAGCTGATGGGCGGGGCCCGGAAACAGATTGTCACTGATATTACGATCAGCGTCAACCCGCCTGAGGAAATGGCGCGGGACGCCGTCGACGCGGTGAAGCGGGGCTACGACACGCTGAAGATCAAGGTGGGGGCGAATCCGGAGCTGGACGTGGCGCGGCTCGCGGCCATCCGGCAGGCCATCGGCGATCAGGTCTGCATCCGCATTGACGCCAATCAGGGCTGGGACCCCAAGCAGGCGGTCCGGCTTCTGAACCAAATGCAGGAACAGGGTTTGGACATTGAGTTCGTGGAGCAGCCTGTCAAGGCGCACGATTTCGCGGGCATGAAGTACGTCACGGAGCGTTCCTATGTCCCTGTTCTGGCGGACGAGAGCGTGTTCTCTCCGGAGGACGCTCTGACGATCATGCAGATGGGCGCGGCGGATCTGGTGAACATCAAGCTGATGAAGTGCGGCGGACTCTATAACGCGCTCAAGATAGCCTCCGCGGCGGAAGTCTACGGCGTCGAGTGCATGATTGGCTGTATGCTGGAGGCGAAGATCTCGGTCAACGCCGCGGTTCATCTGGCCTGTGCGAAGAAGATCATCACCAAGATCGACCTGGACGGTCCCGTTCTGTGCAGCGAGGACCCCATTCTGGGCGGCGCGGTCTTCCAGGAACAGCTCATCACCGTTTCGGACGACCCCGGTTTAGGCATCCGCGGCGTCGAGGGTATCCAGTACCTGTAACTCGGTTCTCTTTGCGTTCCCGACCCCGTTTGGGGCGGGAACGCGAACATTGGGCCTAACCTATTAACCTATTTGGTAGGAGGAACTTTATGAGAAGAAAACTACTGGCTATGCTGCTGGCTGCGGCTATGCTGATTCCTATGGGCACGCCTGTTCTGGCGGCGGAAAATGGGGGCGTGCCGTCTGCGGTGACGGAGGCGTCGGACGACGCTGACATCCCTGCGGGCGACGCCGCGGAAGAGGACGCTATTTCCGCAGAGGATACCGTTGAAGATGACGTGATCCCCGCGGAAGATACCACGGAAGAGGATGTTATCCCCGCCGAAGACGCCGTTGAAGAGGACCTTGCGACGTCTTCCGACCCTGCGCAGGACGTCGATACCGTAGCGGATGGAACTTATTCCAACGTGGTCTATTGCGGTATCCCCGGTCTGGGTACGTTTGGGACCTTTGATTGGGACACGGACTTCACCAAATTTGTTCAGAAGCCCGACATGGAACACAGTTTCTGCATCGACGGCGCGGAGAAGACCTTGAAGATCTCCACGCCGGGCGCGGTGGACGAGGACGGCTGCAAGCCCGCCTCCGCCTACGCGCTCCAGAACAAATTGGCGGAAGGCTACGTGTACGACATCACCGTTGCCGACGGTATTGTCACCGCGGTGGAAGCGGCGACCGGGGTGGAAGGGACTGCTTCCAGCGTTTCGGAAACCGCAATCGTCGTGGACGGCAAGACGGTCGCTTTGAACAGCGACACCAAGTTCTACGCGATCAGCACCAAGGCGGGCGGGGCGGAAGTCAGCGTAATCGACCGCTCCGCGTTGAAAGACAAGACCGTGAAGGTGTACGGCGACCCTGCCAAGGCGGTCTACCAAGCCTTTGTTGCGGAACCCTACGAGGCTCCCGTGACCGGCACGCCTGGTGTGAAGACGTTGAAAAACTTCCTTGCTACCGCACTGATGCCGGTTGGCACTTCTCTGTACATCTACGGCGGTACCTGGAACTGGGAAGACGGCGACAACTCCGAAGGTTTTGGTTCCAGTCTCCAAGGCCGGACCATCGGCATTCCGCAGAGCTGGATTGACTTCTTCCAGGAGCAAGACGCTGATTTCAGCTACCTGTCGCACCCCTTCACGTCCAGTTACTACCCCCACGGCGGCTGGAACCAGTACTACTTTGCCGGTGTGGACTGTTCCGGTTATGTAGGCTGGACCGTGTACAACATTCTGAACACGGAGTCTTTCCAGGAAGACCAGCCCTATTATGTGGGATATGCCAGCAACCGGGGGACGGAACTGGCGAAGGCTGGTTTTGGTACCACCACGAAGGAGTTCACCGCGGCGGATTTCAAACCGGGCGATATTTTCTGCATGAGCGGACACGTTTGGATCTGCTTAGGCGCGTGCCCGGACGGCAGTCTGGTGATCCTCCACTCCACTCCGTCTGATAACAAGAACGGTACTGGTGAAGGCGGCGGCGGTGTTCAGCTCTCCGGTCTGAGCGACACGCCCAACAGCCAAGCCTATCGGTTGGCTGACTTCTACATGAAGAAGTACTTCCCCGAGTGGAGTGAACGCTACAACGCGGTTCAGAAAGACTATGACTCCTACGTTTCTATGGGCAAGAGCGGTTCCGGTAAGTTCTCCTGGAAGATCGGCGAGGGTGGTCTCACCGACCCGGAAGGCTTCCTGGATAAGAGCGCGGAAGAGATTCTGCAAGCGCTCTTCGGCGAGGAAGAAACCGTTCTGCAACCTGAGACCCCGCTGGCTGACGGCAGCTACACCAATGTCGTCTATGTAGGCGTCAAGGATTACGGAACATTCACCTGTCTCAAACCCAACTCTCGTTTTGACAAGGTTATCACGAAAGAGGACATGGTCCACCGCTTCTCCGTTGACGGTGCGGGTAAGACCGCGAAGGTGTCTGTAGCCAACAACTACGCGCTCCAGAACCTGTTGAACGAGGGCTACGTCTACGACATCACGGTTCAAGGCGGCGTAGTGACCGCGGCATCTGCGGCGTCCGGGGTGGAAGGGACTGCTTCCAGCGTTTCCGCAACCTCCATCACCGTAGGCAGCGAGAACATTGCGCTGAACAGCGACACGAAGTTCTATGTCATCAATCCCAAAGTGGGCGGCGCGGTGGTCAACAGCGTTGATGCGTCCTATCTGAAAGACAAGACCGTAAAAGTGTACGGCAAGCCCGCTCAGGTAGTCTATCAGGCGTTCGTTGCCGAACCCTACACGCCCCCTGTGAACGGCGAACCTGGCCTGCGCACAATCAAGAACTATCTTGCTACCGCGCTGGAACCTGTAGGCACGTCTCTGTATGTCTACGGTGGCACGTGGGATTGGCAGGATGTGGCATCCAGTCCGCAGGGCCGGACCATCGGGGT
>CANDKT010000011.1 GCA_947385365.1 uncultured Bacillota bacterium
TTCCGATCTAAAATCTTCTGCTGTTCATAATCCAACGTTTCCTTTAACGTCTCCGGGCTGGTCATGTCAACCAGGAAGTCTTCGATTCTTCTCCCGGACATGAACAGCCGCATTTCCATTGCTTTCTCATCTTCGGTCATTTTCCCCCGGTCCCCGACGAAAAAGATCCGCACCTTGCAACCGCCGCGGGCCATGAGGAGCCGCGCCGCCGCCAGACCATCTCCGCCATTGTTCCCCGGCCCGCAGAAGACCGCTACACGTGGGGTAGGGTCGTTGTTTTTCGACTCCACGATGTTCCGGAGTTCGTCCACCTGAGCCTGTTCTTCCTTGGAACGTACCTTATCCCGGTCGGACACGAAAACGCTCGCAGAACAGAACGTCCGCTTGTCCGGTCCGCCGATCAGGGAATCGACCGCGTCCACGACAGCGTGTGCCGCGTTCTCCATCAGCGTCAGGGAGGACACGCCGTGTTGTTCGATTGCAAGACGGTCGATTTCCTGCATTTGTGCCGCCGTTGCTAATGTCAGCATTTTGATACACCTCGTTTCATGTTTCTGCCCACTAGTGTTCCATAACCAAACTTACTTCAAAAAGCCGTTGACGATCTGTTCTTCGGCCTCTTTTTCGGTCAGGCCGAGCGTCATGAGCTTGATGAGCTGTTCCCCGGCGATCTTGCCGATGGCGGCTTCGTGGATGAGCTGCGCGTCCAGACAGTTGGCGGTGACTTCCGGGATGGCGGAGACGACGCCTTGGTCCATGATGATGGCGTCACATTCGGAGTGGCCGTAGCAGGCGGCGTTGCCGTTGATACGGGCCAGAAAGACCTGTTTGGAACTGCCTCGGGCCACGGAACGGGAGATCACGTTAGTGTGACACCCTTCGCCGTCCAGGTCCACCGTGAAGTCCGACTTCGCCAACTGGTGGCCGTGAGTCATGACCTTCTCCTTGATGATGAGCGTCGCGCCTGCGCCTAACTTCGCCCTCGTGGTGCGGACGGTGGAGTCTACGCCCTTGATCTGGGTCGTTTCCATCTCCATGTAGCTCCCCTCGTCCATCTCGACCACGGTGGTCGGGTTCATGATATTCGCCCCTTCCCCGTCGCCCTCGCCGTAATGACGCTCCACATAACGTACCCGCGAGTTTTTGCCGACGTGGAAGGTGTGGATGCCGGAATGTTCCGCGTCCTGCACGCCGCAGTTGTGGATGCCGCACCCGGCCACAATGGTCACGTCGCAGTCCTCTCCGATGAAAAAGTCGTTGTAGACCGTCTCGTGCAGGCCGCTCTGGCTGAGTACCACCGGGATATGGACCGATTCGTTCCGGGTTCCCGGCTGGATGATGATATCGATGCCGTCTTTGTCCGGCTTCGTGACGATGTCAATGTGCGCCGTGGTGTTCCGAGCCGCTTTCTGACCGTTCGCGCGGATGTTGTACGCGCCTTCCGGCACTTCGTGCAGGCCCGCGACCTGTTCCAACAGGCTCATTTGTATCGCGTCCATAGCGTTTTGATCTCCTTTCATAGCAGAGATGTTTGAAATTCAGCGGACCTTATCGGACAGCGCGGAGCAGACGTTCGGCGCGCCGCCCAGAAGAGTTGGCAGAACGTCCTTCCGCGGCCCGTCGTTGACGACGCGCCCGGCGGAGAGGACGATGATACGGTCCGCGATATTCAGGATGCGTTCCTGGTGGGAGATGATGAGGATGGAACCGTTGATCTTCTCATGGAGGTGTTCAAAAACCTGGATGAGGTTGGAGAAGGACCACAAGTCGATGCCCGCCTCGGGTTCGTCGAAGACGGACAGGCTGGTGGAACGGGCCATGATGGTGGCGATCTCGATTCGTTTCAGCTCCCCGCCGGAGAGGGACGCGTCGACTTCGCGGTCGATATAGTCCTTGGCGCACAGGCCGACCTCGGAGAGGTAAGCGCAGGCTTCCGGGACGCCGATATTCCTGCCGCTGGCAAGGGTAATCAGATCCTTGACGGTCAGGCCCTTGAACCGGACCGGCTGCTGGAACGCGAAGCTGATGCCTTTCCTGGCGCGTTCCGTGACGTTCAAATCGGTGATGTCCTCGCCGTCGAACAAGATACGGCCTTGAGACGGGGTAAGAATCCCTGCGATCAGCTTCGCGAGGGTGGATTTCCCGCCGCCGTTGGGGCCGGTGATGGCTACAAAGCGTTCCCGGATGGTGAGGTTGACATCGTGCAGGATTCCTTTTTCCTCCCCGTCCTGCGCGACGTCGAAGTCGATGTGCTGCAATTCGAGCATGAAAGCGCCTCCGTTTCGTTTAGGTTGTCCCATTATAGCATAGGGCACTAAATTTGTCCATATTTTCCCGGCATTTCTTCGCGCCTGTCTCACGAATTGCTTTCCCATGCGTCAGACGCTGTTTCTTCTCCATTCGGCAGCAAAGAAAGAGGTTTTTGTATTCTTCCCCCCTTCGGGGGAAAATACCGCTTTTATGAGACAGGCGCGGGGGATTCAAACATTGCATTGACACGTTCGACCGTTTCCCCTATAATCGAAAGGGAAAAGAGAAAGGGAGGTTCACTTTATGGAGGTAAACACACACACGCAAAGAGGGAATCCTCGGGCGTTGCTGCCCATAGGGATCTTTCTCGCGCTCTATCTGGGGTGCGGAATCCTGTTTGAGTACATCCTGAAAATCCCGCAGGGCTTCTACCAGACCCCAGCCATCGTCGTCTTTCTGATCGCGCTGTTCGCGGCCTGCGTGCAGAACCGGAAGCTGGATTTCAACGCCAAGCTGAAAGTCATGGCGCACGGCGTCGCGGACGAGAACATTTTGACTATGTGCCTGGTCTTCCTCACCGCCGGAGCCTTTTCCGGCGCGATCTCCGCCGCGGGAGGCGCGGACAGCACCGTCAATCTGTTCCTCACCTTCCTGCCCAGCAAAGCCGCCGTAGGCGGCTTGTTCCTGATCGCCTGTTTCGTGTCGGTCTCTATGGGCACCTCCGTGGGCACCATCTCCGCCTTAGCGCCCTTCGCGGTCTCCATGAGCCAGGCGACCGGTTACGACGTCGTGCTGTGTATCGCCGCGGTCGCTTCCGGCGCGATGTTCGGCGATAACCTGTCCATGATCTCCGACACCACCATCGCCGCCGTCCGGACCCAAGGGTGCGAGATGAAGGACAAGTTCCGCATGAACTTCTTCATCGTCCTTCCCGCCGCCGTCGTCACGCTGGCGTTGTTCCTGATCCTGACCCCCGCCGGGAGCGGGGAGCTTCAGGTCGGAGCGTACAGCTTCTGGAAAGTCCTGCCTTACCTGGTCGTACTGGTGGGCGCGTTAGTAGGCGTCAACGTCTTCCTCATCCTCATCGCGGGCAGCGTGCTGAGCCTGATCGTAGGCGTGGCATCCGGCGCGTTCCCCTGGACGCAAGTCTTCTCCGTTATGGGCGGCGGCGTGCAGGCCATGTACGACATCACCGTCATTTCCATCATCGTCGCCTGCATCGGCGCGTTGGTGCGGGAGTACGGCGGGATTCAATGGCTGATCGCCTTCGTCTCCCGGCACACCAAGTCCAAACGCGGCGCGCAATTAGGCATCGGCGCACTGGTCGCCGCTGTGGACGTCGCCGTCGCCAACAACACCGTGGCAATCGTTATGACCGGCTCCATCGCCAAGGAGATCAGCGAGGAATATCACATCGACCCCAGACGGACCGCGTCCCTGCTGGATATTTTCGCCTCCGTCATGCAGGGTCTGATCCCCTTCGGCGCGCAGCTGCTCTACGCGTCCGCTGGCGCGGGCGTCTCCGCCGTGCAGATCATGCCCTATATGTTCTACTGCTACCTGATGGCCGTGTCCGCAATCCTCTTCATCCTCTTCTGGCCCGAGAAACGCACAGGTCAGTGACCGCTCACGGGCATTCCAGGGGTGCGCCCCGCCCAACCGAGAACGCCGTCCTGTCCGGACGGCGTTCTCTGCGAAAATCTGCTCCCAGGGTCTTGACAAATCGCGGCAGAGCCGTTATAATAGGCGACAATAATTGAACAGCGAGAAACCTGTGAGAAAGAGTAGTACCCGGCGCGGCAAACCAACAGAGAGTTCTGGAGGGTGGAACCAGAACGGGGCGCGGCCAGGAGAATGGACTTTCGAGGGCGGCTTGAACGGGCAACCAAGTAGATGCCGACGGGAACCCACCCGTTATCCATCGGGCACGCGTGATGGCGCGTGAAGCGAGCGGACGTTTTCCAAGAACGTCAATTTGGGTGGTATCGCAGGAGCTGGCTCTTGTCCCATAGAGGGACGAGCGGCCATTTTTTTATGCTCCAACAAACCTGGGCTTCGGCAAAGCCCTGTCATCTGCCGCCTGAATCTCAAAATTTGGAGGAAACTACTATGAAAACGAAGATGAAAAAAGTTCTGGCTCTGGCTATGGCCGCGGCTTTGAGCGTGTCCCTGTGCGCCTGCGGCGGTTCCCCGTCCGACAGCGGTACGTCCAGTGGCTCCAAGTTCAGTCATACCGGCACGTCCGGCGGTTCCCAGTCGAACGGCGGAAGTTCTTCTCATCAGGCCTCCGGGTCCAGGGGCCTGCTGGGCAATGCCGGTTCCGATACCGTCTACCACATCGGCATCTGCAACTACGTGAACGACGCTTCCCTGAACCAGATCAACGAGAACATACAGTCCCGTCTGGACGAGCTGGGGACCGAAAACAACGTAGCCTTTCAGGTCGACTACGACAACCCCAACGCCGACCCTGCTGTGATGAACCAAATCATCTCCAACTTCATCGCGGACGATGTGGACTTGATGGTCGGCATCGCGACGCCTGTAGCGGTCACCATGCAGGCGGCTGTGGACGGGACCGATATCCCGGTCGTGTTCTCTGCGGTCTCCGACCCGGTGGACGCCGGGCTGGTGGAGTCCCTGAAAGCCCCTGGCGGCAACATCACCGGGACTTCCGACTACCTGGACACCAACGCGGTGATGAACCTGATCTTCGCCGCCGACCCGGACGCGGATAAGATCGGCTTTTTGTACGACATCGGACAGGATTCCTCCAGAACCCCCATCGCCCACGCCAAGGAGTACCTGGACGACAAAAAGATCGAGTACGTGGAACGCACCGGCACCAACGCCGCGGAAGTGGCGCAAGCCGCGCAAGCTCTGGTCGCCGACGGCGTGGACGCGGTGTTCACACCCACGGACAACACAATCATGGAGTCCTACCTGGGCATCTACGAGACCTTCGTCGACGCCGGTATCCCGCACTACACCGGCGCGGATTCCTTCGCGTTGAACGGCGCGTTCCTGGGCTACGGCGTGGACTACGCCAACCTGGGCCGCGCCACAGCCGATATGATCTTCGATATCCTGCATAACGGCGCGGACCCGGCCTCTACGCCGGTCATGACCTTCGACAACGGCACCGCGACGATCAATACGGAGACCTGCGCGGCTCTGAACCTGGACTACGCGACCATCGAAGCGACGTTCAAACCGCTGTGTATCAAGGTGCAGACCATCACCACCGCAGAAGAATTTAGCGACTTGAGCTGACCGGAAACACTGCGGGGGCGGCTTCTCTGGAAGCCGCCCCCATTTGAGAACTCTGCGACGCAAGGAGGAAACTTTCTTATGGACCCAACCGCTCTGCTGGCCGTAGGCCAGACCGCTCTGGAACTGGGGCTGATCTGCTCCCTCACGGTACTCGCGCTGTTCCTGAGCTACTCCATGCTCAACGTCTGCGACCTGTCCACCGACGGCTGCTTCACCTTAGGCGCGGCAGTCGGCGCGGTCGTCGCCGCCGCCGGTTATCCGCTGCTGTCCATCCCGGCCGCTATGGGCGCGGGAGTCTGTTCCGGTTTTGTGACCGCTCTGCTCCAGACGAAGCTGGGCATCGACAGTCTGCTGGCGGGCATCATCGTCAATACAGGGCTGTATTCGGTGAACATCGCCGTGATGTCAGGCTCCTCCCTCATCAACCTGAACAAAGCGGACACAGCGTTCACTATGGTTCGGTCGCTGCTGCGGGGTACGCCGCTGGAGAATCAATACAAAACAATCGTCGCCGCGCTGGCGGTGATCCTGACCGTCGCGTTCCTCACGTTCTTCCTGAACACCCGCCTGGGCTTAGCCATCCGCGCCACAGGCAATAACCCCGACATGGTGCGTTCCTCCTCCATCAACCCGGTGTTCACTACCATCGTAGGGCTGTGTACCGCCAACGCCTTCACCGGCTTGTCCGGCTGCCTCATGGCGCAGTCCCAGAAGTCAGCGGAGATCAACATCGGCAGCGGTATGGTGACGATCGCGCTGGCGTCGCTGCTCATCGGGTCCACGCTCCTGGGCCGGGGCAGCATCTTCACCCGCGCGTTGGGCATGGTACTGGGCGCGTTCCTGTTCCGATTGGTCTACGCCATCGCCCTGCGGATGAATATGCCCGCTTTCATGCTCAAGCTGGTGTCCTCCGTCATCGTCGCCTTGGCCATCGCCCTGCCCTACCTGAAACAGCAGTGGCCGATTCTCTCCCGCCGTCTGTCCCACGGACGCGCCGCGAAAGGAGGCGTTTGAGCGATGCTGGACCTCTCCCACATCTCCAAGACCTTCAACCCCGGCACCGTGAACGAAAAGCGGGCGATTACCGATCTGTCCCTTCACCTGGCCCCTGGGGATTTCGTCACGATCATCGGCTCCAACGGCGCGGGGAAGTCCACCCTGTTCAACGCGGTGGCGGGGAGTTTCCTGACGGACAGCGGGTCGATCCAGCTGGACGGTCAGGATGTCACGTTCCAGCCGGAGTTCCGCCGTGCGCGGCATATCGGCCGCTTATTCCAGGACCCCATGCGCGGCAGCGCGCCGGGCATGACCATCGAAGAAAACTTAGCCCTAGCGGCGGGGAGCGGCGGGTGGCTCTCCCACGTAAGCCAGCAGGACAAGAAACGTTTCCGGGACCGTCTGGCACTGCTGGATATGGGGCTGGAGGACCGGATGAAACAACCGGTGGGACTGCTGTCCGGCGGGCAGCGTCAGGCGTTGACGCTGCTCATGGCTACGATGGTCCCGCCCAAGCTGCTCCTGCTGGACGAGCATACCGCCGCTTTGGACCCCGGCACGGCGGAAAAAGTGCTGAAGATCACCCGCGACGTAGTCGCGGAGTACAAGATCACCACGATGATGGTCACGCACAATATGCACCAGGCGTTGGAATTAGGCACGCGTACCCTGATGATGGACAGCGGCAATATCGTGCTGGACATCAGCGGGAAGGAACGTTCCGGACTCACCGTCAACGATCTGCTGCAAAAGTTCCGGGCGGGTGCCGGCAAGGACCTCGACAACGACCGCATCCTGCTCTCTTAAACCGTCCCGCTCAGCACATCTTCGCGCCCGCCGGAATGGCGTCGTCCAGGATCAGCAAGTGAAGACACTCTTCCCCCTTCTCCGTGTGGACCGCGGAGATCAGCATCCCGTTCGACTCCTGCCCCATCATTTTCCGCGGCGGGAGGTTCACAATCGCCATCAGCGTCTTGCCGATCAGGTCCTCGGGCCTGTACCACTTCGCGATTCCGGAGAGGATCTGCCGGTCCGTCCCGGTGCCGTCGTCCAAGGTAAATTTCAACAGCTTCGCGCTTTTTTTCACCGCCTGGCAGTCCTTGACCTTCACCGCCCGGAAATCGGACTTGCTGAACGTCTCGAAGTCCACCTTCTCCGGGAGCTGCGGCTCGATCTCCAAGTCCGGCAGAGCGGCTTTCCGGGCGGCCTCCGCGGCCTGTTCCAGCTGCTCTAACGCCTGCTCGGCGTCGACGCGTGGGAAGAGGTTCTCGCCCCGGACCACCGTGACGGTCTCCGGTAAACCGCCATACCGCGCCGCGCTCTCCCAGGAGGACGCGGACGCGTCCGCCCCGACCTGACGCAGTACCTCCGCGGCGGACTCCGGGATGAACGGCGTGAGCAAAATCGCGCTTATCCGCAGCACCTCCAAGAGGTTATACAACACGCGCCCCAGCCGGGGACCGTTGGTCTCCATATCCTTCGCCAACGCCCACGGGGCGTTCTCGTCGATATACTTGTTGGCGCGGTCGATGACCTTGAAAATTTCCGCCAGCGCGTTCTGGAACGCGAATTTCTCCATCTGCTCCTCGTAGCGGTCCCGAAGCGTCGAGATCATGCCGGTCAATTCCGCGTCTTTCTCCTCGTCCCCGGCCTGCACGGCGGGTAACTGCCCGTCAAAATACTTCCCCGCCATAGACACCGTGCGGGACAGCAGATTGCCTAAGTCGTTGGCCAGGTCCACGTTGATGGTCTGGATCAGCGCCTCATTGGAGAAGTTGCCGTCGGAACCGAACGGGAAGGTGCGCAGCAGGAAGAACCGCAGAGCGTCCACGCCGAACAGCTCCGCGAGGATATAGGGGTCCACCACGTTGCCTTTGGACTTGGACATCTTGCCGCCGTCCAGCAGCAGCCAGCCGTGGCCGAACACTTTTTTGGGCAGCGGCTCGCCCAGGCTCATGAGCATGGCGGGCCAGATGATGGAATGGAACCGAACGATCTCCTTCCCCACGAAGTGGACGTCCGCAGGCCAGAATTTCCCGTAATCGTCGTACTGGTTGTTCTCATAGCCCAAAGCTGTGATATAGTTGGACAGCGCGTCCACCCACACGTAGACCACATGGCCCGGGTCGAAGTCCACGGGAATCCCCCACGTGAACGAGGTCCGGCTGACACACAGGTCTTCCAGGCCGGGTTTGATGAAGTTGTTCACCATCTCATGCACGCGGGAGCGCGGCTCCAGGAAATCCGTGTCTTCCAGCAAATGCCGGACACGTTCCGCGTACTTGGACAGGCGGAAGAAATACGCCTCTTCCTCCGCGTCGGCCACCTCCCGGCCGCAGTCGGGACACTTGCCGTCCACCAGCTGGGACTCCGTCCAGAACGATTCGCAGGGCTTGCAGTACTTGCCCACATACTTCCCCTTGTAGATGTCCCCGTTGTCGTACAGTTTCCGGAAGATCTTCTGAATCGCGGACACATGGTAGCCGTCCGTCGTGCGGATGAAGCGGTCATTGCTGATGTTCATCAGCTTCCACAGGTCCAGGATGCCTCTGGGACCGGTGACGATATGGTCCACGAACTGCTGCGGGGTGACGCCGGCTTCCCGCGCCTTGTCCTCGATTTTCTGCCCGTGTTCGTCGGTCCCCGTGAGGAACATCACGTCACAGCCGGTCAGCCGCTTGTAGCGGGCCATAGCGTCTGTGGCTACGGTGCAGTAGGTGTGCCCGATGTGCAGTTTATCGCTGGGGTAGTAGATGGGTGTCGTGATATAAAAACGTTTCTTTTCCATAGGTCATGCACTCCTTTTCCGATCATTTCTCCTGATTTGGCGGTTCACTCGTCCGTCTGCTCCTCCCCCGCGGGAGGCATTCGCTCATTCAGCGAACGTTTCGGCCAAGGCGGACCGAACACGCCTCGGAGAAGCGCGTAGGTATTGGCCAGGGCGGACAGGGAAAAGGCCGCGACAGCCGCGCAGAAAAAGAGGTCGCTCTCCCCGATCAGGGTCGTCAGGCCGACGGAGACCCCCATCAAACCGCAGAAGATGGCCCGATGCGGGTGGCGGCAGTCGTGGAAATAGCCCGCCGTGTAGTAGTGGGCCAGCATCAGCAGAGCGGCGGCGGCCAGCGTGAAGCCGTAGTTCAACAAGACCGGGTCCGTTCCGTGTGCCAGGTGGGTGGCGAATACCAGAGCCAGCCCCGCGAAAGGTGGAAACACGGCCAGTAAGGAACTGCTGTCCGCCAGCACGCCGCGGTAAGCGTCCCGGCCCAGCAGAAGCGCCGCCGCGCCGCTCGGGAAACACAATCCGCCGCACAGCAGCAGCACCGTCGGGTAGGTCACGACTCTCGCTTCCGGTATCGCCCGCCACAGAGCCAGTTCCCGTATTCCGTCGATCAGACCCAACGCTCCCGCTACAAAAAACAGGAAGGCGGAAATCGTCATCAGCGTCATGTATCCGCTGACCGGGCAGCGGTACGCGTCCAGGAAATCTTCCGGCCTACGCCCGCCCTGACACAGTATTGCAAAAACGACCGTCAGCGCGGCCATCAGGCCCAGCAACAGTAAGCTGGACGGGGCTCCCAGCGAAAACAAACGCGTCTCCGCGTCATAAGCGTCGATCAACTGCCAGCGTCGGAGGATCGCGCCGGAAATCCCGCCTGCGACTGCCAGCACGGGTAAATACACGCTCTTTTGCATTCCAATCCATGCTCCCTTCTGTCGATGAGCGCCCACGGGCCGCAGTCCAGGGGGGGCTAAGCCCCTGCCGCGTGACCAAGAACGTCTGCAAACCCTAAATCTTCCGAACCATCATATACCCGATTGAAGAAAAAATCAACTGAAAATCCGGATTCAACCCGGCCCGTTCCGTTTTTTCTTCCCGAACTGAAGCCACAACGCCCACAGCAGAAACCCAACGCCTAACAGCGTACACGTCCCGGAAACCAACGGGCTGAAAATTCCCTGACGGGTCAGCAGTTCCGACACGGCCAGGAAGATCAGGTCCATAAACAACAGGTTCCGCGCCGCTGGGTCCAGCCGTTTGCCGGATCGCTTCTGTTCCTCGGCCAAGGCGGCGCCTTGAGTCCGTGTCTGCGCGTCCGACGTAATGTTCCGGACGCGGTTTTTCTTTTTTTTGCTCATATTGCCTCCCCTTTTTGAATCCGCGCCCCGCCGACCATCGTATCGCCGTCGTAAAACACGACCGCCTGACCGGGTGTGACGGCCCGTTGGGGTTGATCGAAGGTGACGCGGACGGTATCCGGTCCGGTCTGCTCCACAACGCAGGGCTGTTCTGTCATACGGTAACGCACCTTGGCGCGCAGGCGAACCGAACCGTTCAGTTCCGCGCAGGCGATGAGGTTCAGGTCCCCGGCGGTGAGGGAACGGCTGAATAAGCTATCGTTTCCGGCCAACACGACCGCGTTCTCCACCGGGCGGATCTCCTTGACGTACAGCCTGCCCTGGTTGGAAGACACCCCTAACCCGCGGCGCTGGCCTACCGTGTAGCCGATCACACCGCTGTGCCGCCCCAATACCTGACCGGATTCGTCCAAAAACGGACCGGATGGGTAGTCCTTCCCCGTATGGCGGCGGATGAACGCGGCATAGTCTCCGTCCGGCACAAAGCAGATATCCTGACTTTCCCGCTTGCGCGCGCTGACAAAGCCCTTCTCCTGCGCGATTGCCCGCACTTCCTCCTTGGACAGCCCGCCTAACGGAAACAAACTGTACGACAACTGGTCCTGGCTCAGGCTGTAGAGGACGTAACTTTGATCTTTCTCCTCATGTACCGCCTTTTTCAGCAAAAACCGCCCCGAACCTGTGTCGTATTCCAGCCGGACGTAGTGGCCGGTGGCCAGTTTGCTCAAACCCAACTCCCTCGCCCGCTGGAGCAGCGCGCCGAATTTCAGCCAACGGTTGCAGTCAATGCACGGGTTCGGCGTCCGGCCCGCTTCGTAGTCCTCCGCGAAGGGGTCCATCACCCGTTCCCGGAAGGGGCGGGCGAAGTGGAACACGTAATGCGGGATTCCTAAACGCCGGGCGGCGTCCCGGGCGTCCTCCACGTCCTCCAAGGAACAACAGGTACTCTCCCCGTTCACGTCCGGCTCCCCGCGGTCGAACAGCTTCATGGTGACGCCCACCGGCGCGTACCCCGCCTGCATCACGAGCCAAGCGGCGGTACAGCTGTCCACGCCTCCGCTCATCGCGACGGCGGCTCTCTCTCCCATAGACTCCCCTCCCCGAAAATTCAACTCAAAGTATACCACACTTTACGCATCGGGGCAACCAAAATCCCTGAAATCCTCGCCTCCAACCGCTCCAAGCCTTCGCGCGTCTGGGACGCCGCCATTGGCGGCGGATTATACGCATCGTACTTATAGTATGCGTTATGGAAACCGAACACAAGATATTGTGTTTATTCGCCGAAAACTGGTAGACAAGCCCAGGAAACTGTGATATAATCCTTCTCAGTCACCTATTGTTCCTGAGAGGAACAATCCTTGATACGAACAAATCAACCACAGAGGAAAGGGAAGGTCAAACGGGATGAAAGTCATTAAACGCGACGGGACAAGCGTCGATTACGACCGAAGCAAAATCGCCACCGCCATCGAAAAAGCCAATGCGGAGGTCGCCGAATGCGACCGCTTGGACCGCGCCGGTATCGACGCGATCATCGACGGCATCGAGGGCCTGAAACGTCCGCGTATGCTGGTAGAGGATATCCAGGACCTGGTAGAACAGGGCTTGGTGGAACGCAACAAGTTCCACCTGGCCAAGACCTACATCATCTACCGCTACACCCGCGCCTTGGTGCGGAAAGCCAACACCACCGATGAATCCATCCTTGCGCTCCTCCGCAACGAGAATCAGGAACTGGCGGAGGAGAACTCCAACAAAAATACCATGATCGCCGCCACCCAGCGGGACTACATCGCCGGTGAGGTCAGCCGGGACCTGACCCGGCGTATCCTCCTGCCGGAACACATCGCCAAAGCGCACGACGAGGGCGCAATCCATTTCCACGACGCGGATTACTTCATCCAGCCTATCTTCAACTGCTGTCTCATCAACATCGGCGATATGCTGGACAACGGGGCGGTCATGAACGGTAAGCTCATCGAGAGTCCCAAGAGCTTCCAGGTCGCCTGCACGGTCATCACCCAGATCATCGCCTGTGTGGCCTCCAACCAGTACGGCGGTCAAAGCGTCGACCTGCGCCACTTGGGGAAGTACCTGCGCCGCAGCAGAGAAAAATTCCGCGCCCACATCTCCTACGAGTGCGCCGGTCAGGTGGACGCCGCCACCGTGGAACGTCTGGTGGAAGACCGGGTCCGGGACGAACTGAAAAACGGCGTGCAGACGTTGCAATACCAGATCAACACTTTGATGACCACGAACGGTCAGTCCCCCTTCGTGACCCTCTTCCTGAACCTCCAGGAGGGCGACCCCTATATCGAAGAAAACGCCATGATTATCGAAGAAGTCCTCCGCCAACGTCTGGAGGGCATCAAAAACGAAAAGGGCGTCTATATCACCCCCGCGTTCCCCAAGCTGGTCTATGTCCTGGACGAGCATAACTGCCTGAAAGGCGGCAAGTACGACTATATCACCGAGTTGGCCGTCAAGTGTTCCGCGAAACGGATGTACCCCGATTACATCTCCGCCAAGAAAATGCGGGAAAATTATCAGGGCAACGTCTTTTCCCCTATGGGCTGCCGCTCCTTCCTGGCCCCCTGGCAGGACGAGAATGGCAATTACAAATTCGAGGGACGCTTCAATCAAGGCGTGGTCTCCCTCAACCTGCCCCAAATCGGCATCCTGGCCCGGGGCGACGAGGAGAAATTCTGGAAGATCCTGGAAGAACGTCTCCAGCTTTGCTTCGAGGCGCTCATGTGCCGCCACAACGCCCTGAAAAACGTCCGCTCCGACTCCAGCCCCATCCACTGGCAGTACGGCGCCATCGCCCGCCTGCCCAAAGGCGCCCCCATCGAACCGCTGCTGTACGGCGGGTACTCCTCCATTTCCCTGGGCTATATCGGCCTGTATGAAGTCACCAAGCTGGTCAAGGGCGTCAGCCACACCCAGCCCGGCGGCTTGGAATTTGCTCTGAAATTGATGAACCGCCTTCGCCAGGCTTGCGACGACTGGAAAGCAGAAACCAACATCGGCTTCGCCCTGTACGGCACCCCCGCCGAATCCCTGTGCTACCGCTTCGCACGCATCGACAAGGAGCGCTTCGGCACCATCCCCGACGTCACCGACAAGGGGTACTATACAAACAGTTACCATGTGGACGTGCGGGAACACATCGACGCCTTTGACAAGTTCGCCTTCGAGAGCCAGTTCCAGCGCATCTCCACCGGCGGGTGCATCTCCTATGTGGAGATCCCCAATATGCGCCACAACCTGGAGGCGCTCAAGGACGTGGTCCGTTTCATCTACGACAACATCCAATACGCCGAGTTCAACACCAAGAGCGACTACTGTCAAGTCTGCGGCTTCGACGGCGAGATCATCATCAACGATGAAGGCCAGTGGGAGTGTCCCTGTTGCCACAACCAGGACCACGCCAAAATGAACGTCACCCGGCGGACCTGCGGCTATCTGGGCGAGAACTTCTGGAACGTGGGCAAGACCAAGGAGATCAAAGCCCGTGTTTTGCACCTTTGATGTGACGCGCTGCGGAGGTGGCCGCGATGAATTACGCCGATATCAAGAAAGTGGATGTGGCCAATGGACCCGGCGTGCGGGTTTCGCTGTTCGTCTCCGGGTGTACACACCGGTGTGAGGGGTGCTTCAATCCGGAGACCTGGGATTTTGAATTTGGCGAGCCGTTCGGAGAGGAACAGGTCCAGACAATTCTGAACTACCTGGACCGCAGCCATATCCGCGGGCTGTCTCTGTTGGGCGGCGAGCCCTTCGAGCCTGCCAATCAGGAGACTGTTTTAGCCCTGGTCCGCCGTGTGCGGGCGGAATTGCCGGAGAAAGATATCTGGTGCTACACCGGTTACTCGTTCGAGCAGCTGGCCGCACGGCAGGTGGGCAATCACAGCGGCGCGCTGCTGGCCGAACTGGACGTCCTAGTCGACGGACCCTTTGTTGAGGAGAAAAAGGACTTAGGCTTACGCTTCCGGGGGTCCTCCAACCAGAGAATCCTTGACGTCCCCGCTTCTCTGGCCGCCGGAGAAGCGCGCTTATTGGAAGTTTATATGGCGTGACCTGAGACTCTGCGCCGCGCCAACAAAAACCCCCGGCGGAAACAAACGTTTCCGTCGGGGGAAGTTTTTTGTAGTTGGAACGGTCCGAAACAAGGAGGGACCGCGTAGGGGTCAAACGGCGGCCAGCGGTTGAACGCCCAAGCGTTCCCGCAGTACGGACGGATGGTAGATCCGGGCCATTTCCAGTCCAGCGCACAGGGTGTCCACCAGGTCCACCAGCCAGGCTTCCACCGAGCGGGGCAGAGCGCCGCCTAACGGCCACATATGGGAGAGGATGATATTTTTTTCTTTCGTGCTGAGGTCGGTCAATTTGGCGGCGTTCCGCGCGGCAAAGCGGGGGTGGTCAAAGCACTGATTCCCCGGATGGGCGGATTTGTCTTTGGAGTCGTACAAGTACAGGTCGTGGAGCAGAGCGCCCCGGACCGCAGCGCGTACATCCAGCCGGAGGAGCCGGGCAATCCGGTAGGTGCTGAACGCCACGAACAGCGAGTGGTCCAACGTGGTCACAGGTCCGTGATGCTTCCATCGGCCCATCATCCGCACCGGTTCGGACTCCAGCAGCTCCTTGGTCAAGGCGATAAATTCCCGCTCCCGCTGGGTCAGATTCATGGAGATCATTCCTTTCTGAGAGAGTCGACATAATTTCTTGTCTCCATCATACACCCAAGCGGAACAAATGTCATGAGAAAAATCTTACCAATTTTACCGGGTCTGACCGGAACCTTTTACAACAAATTTGAAGGAACATAGTTCCGCCAGACCGAGTGGGCCGCGGGCGTGGAGTTTTTGGGTCGAGATCCCCATCTCGCAGCCCAGGCCAAATTCTCCGCCGTCGGTGAAACGGGTGGAGGCGTTCCAATACACCGCCGCGCTGTCCACTTGCTCCAGGAACGCGTGAGCGTTGCGTTCCTCGCGGGTGATGATGGCCTCGGAATGACCGGTGGAGTGGGCGGCGATATGGCTGACAGCTTCGTTCAGGTCCTCCACCACCTTGACGGCCAGGATGTAGTCCAGAAACTCCGTGTCAAAGTCCTCCGGTCCGGCGGGGACGCCGTCAATGATTTTGGCGGCCTCGGGGTCCAGCCGCAGTTCTACGGGGTGTTCCGGGCGGTTAGACAGACGGTCTTTCAGCATAGGCAGGAATTTCTCAGTAACCTGACGGTTCACCAGGCACACTTCAGCAGCGTTGCACACGCTGGGCCGGGAACATTTCGCGTTTTCGACGATATCCAACGCCATGTTCAGGTCTGCACTGGCGTCGACGTAGATGTGACAAATCCCAGTCCCCGTTTCCAGCACAGGGACCGCGGCGTTGTCCACGCAGGCCCGAATGAGTCCCGCACCGCCCCGGGGGATGAGCAGATCCACCAGTCCGCGCGCGGCCATCAGCTCATTGGCGGAGGCGCGGGAGGTATCTTCCACCAGCTGAAGGGCGTCCGGGTCCAGCCCGGCGGCGGCGAGGCCCTCTTTCAACGCGGCCACGATAGCGGCGGCGGAGCGGTGCGCTTCCTTCCCACCCCGCAGGACGCACGCGGAACCGGCTTTCAGTGCCAACGCGGCGGCGTCGCTGGTGACGTTGGGGCGGCTCTCGTAGATGATGGCGATGACGCCCATCGGAACAGCGGTCTTTTCGATCACCAAACCGTTGGGACGTTCCACCCGGCTGAGGACGGCCCGCACCGGGTCAGGGAGCGCTGCGACTTCCCGGATGCCCTGCGCCATACCGGCCACGCGGCTTTCACTGAGCGCCAGGCGGTCCAGCATGACGTCGGAGATGGTCCCTTTTGCCGCTTCCAAGTCCAGCGCGTTGGCGGCGAGTATGTCCGCGCAATGCGTTTCCAACGCGCCCGCCATAGCCAAAAGGGCCGCGTTTTTTGTTTGGCTGCCCGCCAACGCCATAGCATTTTTGGCGGCGTTCGCCTTGTGGAGCAGTTCGATTGTTGTCATATTGATTACCTCCGGCATGAAAATAGGGGGCGTTAAAGAAGGGTGAGGGCGCAGAGCGCGAGGGATGCGGCCATGATACGGTCGATAAGAATTTTGTGGTTGGCGAAGAGCTTCTGGAGGGAGGCTCCAGCGAAGAGCCAAACAAGGTTGCAGACCGGTCCGGTGAAGGGGAGAAACAGCCCAACGGCCAGCAAGTCACGGAGCGCGCTGGAGTGGGGCAGGACGAAGCTGCTCAAGGCGGTGATGCAGAAGAGGATGACTTTCACATTGGTCAGCTGGACCAGCAAGCCGGTACGGAAGGACGGAGCGGCGGGGTCATGTTCGGCGTCGACGCCGCTGGAACGGAGGATATGCCAAGCCATCCACAGCAGATAACCCGCGCCCACCCAGGAAAGTACGCCTACATATTGGTCCAGGGCCGCGCCTAACAGCCAGGTCACGGCGACCGCGCCCATAGCATCCAGGAAGAAACCGGTGAACAGTCCCCGCCACTGACGCAGAGCGGGTCCGCGTCCATAGCGCAGCGCGGCGCGCAGAGAGCATAGATTTGCAGGTCCAGGAGTGATCCCGCCCACGAAACAGTAGAGCAGAAAGCTGGGGATCAGCACGGCAGGCATAAACAGGCACCATCCTTTTGTGATTTTGGCCGTTTCATCCTACCAGAAAAAGAAGCATTTGAAAAGCGAATGTTTTCGAAGTATACTATAGGGGTTCGATTCCCGGCTTTGTGCGCTTGGCATAAGAACCGCTGGGTCACACCGGCTATGGAACTTTTCCTGCATCTTTTGCGGGAGCAGCTGGAGGCGGAATGAAACTCTGAAAGAGCTGGGAAGGGATTCATTCTCCGAACATTTGGCGGAAGGGTAGGATGTTGCGTTCTTTTTCGGGGCGTTCCAGGATGGAGAAGGTGATCCGGGAGAAGAGGCGGCCCCAACCTTCGCCGGCCAGCAATTCCTGCCAGAACCGCGCCACGTCTTCCGGGTCGTTGCGGAACACGCCGCAGCCGTAAGCGCCTAGGATCAGCTGGGTACAGTTCCAATGCGCAAACAGGGCCAGGATCTTACGCATACGGCCTTTCATGATTTCTTTCGCAGCAGGCACGCGGTTCATAGTCAAAAGGCTGTGGAGCGGACCCTTGCCGTTGCGCACGACGCCCATATTGACGGCGGGAGCGGTGAGGACAGGACACAGGACGCGGTGTTGCGAGAGCGCGTAGCGGCTATCGCGGAAGAAGGCCACGTCGCTGATGAGCATCGTATCGGTATAGGTCGGGTCGGGGAAGGCGCGATTGATCTCGTAATACTTCGGTCCCTGACCGGAGGTCTGGGTAAGGTAGAGGTTACTGCAAAAGGCCAGGCATTCCTCCTGCGCGACCGCGCCGTTGAGGAACCCGCCGCCGGGATTTTTCGCGGACGCGAAATTGAGGACGCCGAGTTCCGGACGCCGGGTCTCCTGACCAGCCATGCGGAAGATCGCGTCTACAGTCCCCTCGTTGCGGACCTCTATGGCGGCGGTGGGGCCGTCTTGAGGGATGGCGGTGTTTTGGACAAGTTGGTCCAGGTCCTCGGAGAGGAAGAGTTCCGTAGGACGGCCAGCGGGGAGCGGGATGATCTGATTTCCCATCTGGAACTGACCGGCCCGGCTGATTTCCAGGGTCTCTTGGGCCAAAGCCCGCATCTGGTCGCGGTTCATAGAAGCGAAAACCTCCTGTTTTCAAGTTTCCGGCGCGGCGCGTTGACCCAGGAAACGGGTCCCGACAGCCTTGCCTTCCACGATGTCATATAAACGTTCCGGATGTTCTCCGTTGGTGATGACCATGTCGCAGCCTTGCGCTGTGACCATTTTTGCGGCGCGGAGTTTTGTTTCCATGCCGCCGGTAGCCAATTCGCTGCCTTTCCCCCCGGCCAGTGCCTCGATCTCGGGGGTGACGGAGATCACCGTAGGAATCAGCCGCGCGTCCGCGCTGTGACGGGGGTCCGCGGTGTAAAGGCCCTCGATATCGCTGAGCAGGACCAACAAATCCGCGTTCACCGCACAGGCTACGATAGCGCCTAAGGTATCGTTATCGCCCACTTTGATTTCAGCGGTCGCGATGGTATCGTTTTCGTTGATGACGGGCAGAGAGCCGAGTTCCAGCAGACGAGCCATCGTGTTTTCAAAATTCTGCCGCCGGTCGTCATGGTCCACGTCCTCGCCGGTGAGCAAAATTTGCGCGACGGTGTGGTTATATTGAGAGAAGAGCTTATCGTAGGTATACATCAGCTCGCACTGACCTACAGCGGCGGCGGCCTGTTTCGTGGGCATATCGGCGGGTCTGCCGGGCAGGTTCAGCTTTCCGACGCCCATTCCGATGGCGCCGGAGGAGACTAGAATCAACTCATGTCCTGCGTTTTTCAGATCGGACAGCACCTTGACGAGTTCTTCCACGTGGCGGATATTCAGCCGTCCGGTGGCGTGAGCCAAAGTCGAGGTGCCAACTTTTACTACAATGCGCATGGCAGTACGTCCTTTCGTTAAGGGAAATGCTTATTTGTTTGTAAGAGGTCTCGCAGCATCGGAGCCAGCCCTCTGGACCCCGATTCCGCGTGACCGAACCGTAGGCAAAGACAAATACAACGGCTACTTCAACGAGAGCGTTTTCTCATAAGCGGCGATGACCGCGTTCATCGCGGCGGCGCGGAAGCCTTGCGCTTCCAGAGTGCGGACTCCTTGAATGGTGGTCCCGCCGGGAGAGCAGACGGCGTCTTTGAGCGCGCCGGGATGTTTGCCGCTGTTGAGGACCATTTGAGCGGAACCGGCGAGCATCTGCGCGGCGTAAGCTAAAGCCTTATCCCGAGGCAGACCGCAGGCGACGCCGCCATCTGCCAGAGCTTCCACGAAGAGGTAAGCGAACGCGGGTCCGCACCCAGACACCGCGCTGGCGGCGTCGATCAAGCCTTCCGGCGCCCGGTCGACCAGACCGGCTCCGGCGATCAGCTGAGCAAACTCATTCAGCTCTGCTTCGGAAGCGTCAAGGCCGCAGTACTGAACCACGCCCGCGCCGATTGCGGCGGGGGTGTTCGGCATCATGCGGATGACGGGGCAATCGGTTCCGGCGAACTCCCGAATACGGGCGCAGGTCAGCCCGGCGGCCATTGTAACGAGCAGGAAACGGTCCGTTCTGGCCTGGAGGATTCCGCTCAATTCATCTAACACCTGCGGCATGACTTGCGGTTTTACGGCCAGGAAGATCAACCGGCAAGTTTGGGCAATCTCCTGATTGGAACTCAAAGTCCCGCCGATCTCCTGAATCAACGCCTGCGCTTTTTGGGGGGAGCGGTTCGCAAGCAGGAGCTGTTCGGGGCCGACTTGGACGCGGACGGCGCGAGCGATGGCGGAACCCATATTGCCGACGCCGATGAATCCGATTTTTTCCTTTTCCATCACGGTCTAGTGCCTCCTTAAACGGTTACTTTTTCTTTTTCGGTTTCGCCCAACCGGGTTTACGGACGGGACGCGGTGTTTTGTTCCGGCTGGAAGCGGGTGGGTTACGATGTTTTGCGGGGTCCGGTCGAACTAAGCAGTGCTTCCCGTACCCGATGAGGTCTTCCCGTCCTGTTTTGCGCAGGGCTTCCAGGACCAGCTTCCGGTTCTGCGGCTTACGCCACTGCATCAAGGCTCTTTGTAATGCCTTGTCGTGGGGGGATTTCGGGACAAACAACGGCTGCATAGTACGGGGGTCCAGACCGGTGTACCACATACAGGTAGCTAAAGTACCCGGCGTAGGGTAAAAGTCCTGGACCTGTTCCGGCATATGCCCCTGACGGTTGAGCCACTCCGCCAGCTGGACGGCGTCTTCAAGGGTACAGCCTGGGTGGGAAGAGATGAGGTACGGAACAAGGTACTGGTCCTTCCCGTACCGTTTGTTGAGCTTCTGGTACTTCTCCCGGAACTTTTCGTAGACTTCGATATGGGGCTTGCCCATGTAATCCAACGTGTGCGCGACGCAGTGTTCCGGTGCGACCTTCAGCTGTCCGGAGATGTGATATTGAACCAAGTCGGTGAAGAACTCGCCGCTTGGGTCGCGCATCAGGAAATCGAAGCGAATGCCGGAGCGGATGAAGACTTTTTTGATTTTAGGGACGGCGCGGAGTTTCCGCAGGAGCATCATGTAATCGGTGTGGTCCGCGTCGAGGTTCGGGCAAGGTTCCGGAGCCAGGCAAGCGCGGTCACGGCACATACCGAGTTTCAGCTGTTTCTGGCAGGAGGGGCGGCGGAAGGTGGCGGAAGGTCCGCCGACGTCGTGGATGTAGCCTTTGAAGCCGGGGTGGCGGGTGAGCAGTTCCGCTTCCCGGAGAACGCTGGCGTGACTGCGGGCGGTGACGGTCCGGCCTTGGTGGAAGGCCAGGGAACAGAAGTTACAGGCTCCAAAACAGCCCCGGTTATGGGCGATGGAGAAGCGCACTTCTTCGATGGCGGGGACGCCGCCCATTTCGTCGTACATGGGGTGAGGTTCCCGCACATAGGGCAGTTCCGCGACCCGGTCCAGTTCTTCGGTAGTCAGCGGGAAAGCGGGCGGGTTGACCAGGAGAAAGCGGCTGCCGTGTTTTTGGAGGATGGCGCGGCCGGAGACGGCGTCATGTTCGCGGTACTCGGTCATATTGGCTCTGGCGTAGTCCTCCTTGGAGGCGGAGACGGCCTCGAAGGAGGGGACTTCTACCCAGGAGAAGTCACACTGACCGGGGTGACGGATCACGGCGCAGGTACCCCGAACACCTGTAATTTCGGAAACCGGCGTCCCGGCGCGGAGCAGAGCGGCGATTTCCAGAGTAGCGGTCTCGCCCATGCCGTAGGTGAGCAGGTCCGCTTGCGCGTCGAAGAGGACGGAGCGGCGGACTTTATCGTCCCAGTAGTCGTAGTGGGCGAAGCGGCGCAGGCTGGCTTCCAGCCCACCGAGGATGACGGGGATATCGCCGAAGACTTCCCGGATGCGGTTTGCGTAGACGATGGTGGCGCGGTCGGGGCGCAGGCCGGCCTGACGGCCTGGGGAATAGGCGTCGTCGTGGCGTCGTTTGCGAGCGGCGGTGTAGTGGGCGACCATAGAGTCGATGTTGCCTGCGCCGATCAGCACGCCTAAGCGGGGGCGTCCCAAGGCGGCGAAGGCGTCGGGAGACTTCCAGTCGGGTTGCGCCAGCACCGCTACGCGGTAGCCCTCGGCTTCCAGGACGCGCCCGATGATAGCGGGGCCGAAGGAGGGGTGGTCTACATAGGCGTCGCCGGTAATCAACAGAAAATCATAACCGTCCCAACCTCTGCGGGCCATATCGTCCCGGGAGACTGGGAGGAACGCGTCACGGTCAAAGGACATAGAGGTTCCCTCCTTTCCGATAACAGCAGTATATCAGCCCGCGCCCCATCCGTCAACCTGGAAGCGCTGCTTCAAAACGCTTGTCTTGTGTGGGAATTTGCTTAAGTGAGGCGCAAAGTTGCCGATAAGATTTTTAAAGGGAAAAGGAGCGTTTCGTTTATGGATTGTGTGATTCAGGGCAACGTTTTATGTAAGTACCATGCTAGCACTCCTAACTCCTATTGGCAGGTTCGCCATGCGCGCATTCCGGAAAATGTCACCGAAATTGGGGAAGCTGTCTTTCGGGATTACTACCAACTTGAAACGGTGGAGATTCCGGAAAGCGTCACGAAGATTGGCCGGTGTGCCTTTTACAACAGCAGTCTGAAAAGCGTGACACTCCCGGAAGGCATCACGGAGATTGAGGAAAGAGCCTTCTCACACTGTACAAAGCTGCAAAGCGTGACCCTCCCGAAGGGCGTCGCTAAAATCGGCAAAGCTGCCTTTAAGGGCTGCTACGGCCTGAAGAGCGTGACCCTCCCGGAGGGCATCACGGAGATTGGGGAAAAAGCCTTTTCTTACTGTAAAAGGCTTCAAAGCGTGACCATTCCGGGGAGTGTCGCCGGGATTGGCGAATCTGCTTTTGGGAACTGCACCGGCCTGCAAAGCGTAACGATTCTGGCGAATATTTCTGAAATCGGTCGTACCGTATTTGAAGGGTCTTATCCTGACTTGATTGTCGCGCCGCATATTCCGATTTCCGGTTTCAAAAACCGGGCCGTCAACGCGTGCGCAGGTTTTGCGAAACTGTATTGCGATCAAGTCCCACTCTCCGAAGAAATCCGAACGGGCTATCTCGCATACATCAAGAACTACCGTAAATCCCTGTACGCTCAGGCAATGGAATATCTGCCTCTTTTGCAGCTGATGACGGCGGAGAAGATAATCCTACAGGAGGATTTTGAGGAACTTTTTGGAGAAGCGCTCCAAAAAGGTAACGTGGAGATAACGGCGCTTTTGTTGGAGTACCGGCACAAAAACTTCAACCCGGTGGACTTGGAGCGGGAATTTGAGCTAGAGGAACTTTGATTGGAAGGAGCGTTTCCTTTATGGATTTTGTCATTGAGGACAACGTTTTGCATCGGTACGACGGCCCCGGTGGAGCGGTCGTCATCCCGGAGGGCGTCACGGAGATTGGCGAGGCGGCTTTCTATAACTGTGATGAACTGCAAAGCGTGACCATTCCAAAGAGCGTCACCACGATTGGCGAAGCTGCCTTCTCCTTCTGTATCAACCTGCAAAGCGTGACCATTCCGGAGAGCGTCGCCACGATTGGCGAATTTGCCTTTTGGAACTGCACCGGCCTGCAAAGCGTGACCATTCCGGGGAGCGTCACTCAGATTGGAGAACAAGCCTTCAATGGCTGTTATTCCTTGAAAAGCGTGACCATCCCGGAGGGTGTCACGGAGATTGCGCTAAGAGCTTTCTCTCACTGTACAAGCCTGAAAAGCGTGACTATCCCGGAGGGCGTCACTCAGATTGGGCAAGAAGCCTTCTCTCACTGTGAAAGCCTGAAAAGCGTGACCATTCCGAAGCGTGTCACCAGGATTGGCGTATCTGCCTTTTGGAATTGCACCGGCTTGCAAAGTGTGACCATCCAATCTAATGTTTGTAAAATCCGCGGGGTGATATTAAAAGGTTCCAACCCTGTTGTGATTGCGCCACATGTTTCGATTTCCAGTTTTGACGCCCTGGACAAGCCGAACGCGTGCGCAGGTTTTGCGAAGCTGTATTGGGACCGGGTTCCACTTTCCGAAGAAATCCGGGCGGAATATCTCGCGTACATCAGGAGCGAACGGAAAGCCCTGTACGTTCGGGCAATGGAATACCTGCCTCTTTTGCAGTTGATGACGGCGGAGAAGATGATTCCGCAGGAGGAGTTTGAGGAACTTTTCGGGGAAGCGCTCCAAAAGGGCGACGCGGAGTTGACGGCGCTTCTGTTGGAGTACCGGCACAAGAATTTCAAACCGGTGGACTTGGAGCGGGAATTTGAACTTGAGGAGCTTTGATTGGAGCTAGGGAAAACAAAGGACTGCCGCGGCGTTTTGGAAAAGCCGGGCAGTCCTGTCAGTCAGGGCGTCAGAGGAATCGCGCGGGGGAGAATCGAGACGCCGATAGGCGTCGGGCCGGTGTGGACGCCGATGGTAACGCCCACGTGGTAGGGTTCCCAAACGGGAACGTTCCAGCCGCGTTCCGACAGACCGGCTTGGAGCTGACGGGTGAAGTCGTCGTATTCCGCCTGATCCAAACCGCCCCCCGTGATGACGCGCCAAGCGTTCAGGTCCAGGTTTTCCCGCTGTATGTGACGGTAGAACAGTTCCCGTACCCGGACAAGAGACTTTTTGCGGCCCTGCGCGATGCCGTCGGAAATCAGTTCGCAGTCCTTGTAGCCGATGAGAGGCTTGACCTTCAACAACGCGCCGGTCGTTGCGGCTGCTTTGCCGATGCGGCCGCCGTGGTGGAGGTAATCCAAGTCGTTGGTGGTGAAGAAGATGCGCCCGCCAGGACGCAGAGCTTCCAAGGCAGAGACCGCCTCTTCCAGGGAAAGGTCCCGGTCCCGAAGCACGGCGGCTTCTTCTACGAGTTGGCCTTGCAGTACGGTGGCCAGCTGGGAGTCCATGACGTAAACCTGAGCTTTGGGGAAGTCCTCCAGCAGCGTTTCCCGCGCGTTGCGCGCCGCCTGGATTGAGCCGCTGAACCGCGCGTTGAGACAGATGCACAAAACCGGCATACCTGCCTGCGCGGCGGGCCGAAAGGCTTCCAAATAGTCCTCCACCGTAGGCATGGACGTTTTGGGGAAGACTCCGGGCCGGTCCGCCATCATCTGGTAAAATTCCTGCGCTGAGATGTCCCGTTCTTCCCGGTAGTAGGGACCGTCTTCGAAGGCTACGTAGAAGGACACCATAGTGATCCCTAACCGTTGTGCCCGTTCCCGTCCCAGATCGCAGGCGCTGTCACTGACAATTTGAAATTTCATAACTTTCTCCTTGTTGCCCTCTGCCCAGCCGCCGCCGGGCGCCGCTGGTATATTTTAGGTAGCAAAAAGTAATTTTACCACAAAAAGAGAATTTTGTCACCTGTTTTTTTGCTCACGCTCGCAGCGCCGGGGTCCAGGGGGCCGGTCTCTTGTTAATTGCCCACGCTTCGCCGCATCGGGGTCCAGGGGGTTGGCCCCCTGGCGGGGTTTGGGGCGGAGCCCCAATGGGGTGCGGGGCTAGCCCCGCCATTCGTTCTTAAAGTTCTTTCTAGTTCTCTTTCTTTCAAGAAAGAGAACCCTTTCCCCTCAACGTACCGGAATCAAGAAACAAGCACAACAAAAGGTGGTAGAAACGATGTCTCAGGAACGTATCGACAAGCTGTTAGCTTCCACGGGACGCTGGTCCCGGAAAGAGGTCAGGGAATTGATCCGGCAGGGGCGGGTATTGGCAGACGGCGTTTTGGCGAAACGCCCGGAGAGCAAATACGATCCTTCCTCGGTCTCCATCCAAGTAGACGGCGCGGCGGTGGAATGCGCCGCTTTTGTCTACCTCATGCTGAACAAACCGTCGGGACTCCTATCCGCGACGGAGGACAAACGGCAAGCCACGGTCTTGGACCTGCTGCCGGAACATTTACAGCGGCGCGGGCTGTTTCCTGTGGGGCGGCTGGATAAAGACACGACCGGACTGCTTCTGCTCACGGACGACGGGGCGTTAGGCCATCGGCTCCTCGCGCCGCGGAGCCATGTGGATAAGGTCTACTTTGCGCGTGTAGCGGGGCCTCTCGACGCGGAGGATGTGGCGGCGTTCCGAAAGGGCATGACGCTGGAAGACGGTCTGCGCTGTCTCCCGGCGGAACTGGAGCCTTTAGAGGACGGCCGGAGCTGCCGGGTCACGCTGCGGGAGGGAAAATACCATCAGGTCAAGCGAATGCTGGCCGCCCGCGGCAAGCCGGTTCTGGAACTGAAACGCTTGTCCATAGGGCCTCTGGAACTGGACGAGACGCTACAGCCCGGACAATGGCGGGCGTTGCGGACGGAAGAACTGGCCGGACTGAAAAGAGTCCAGGCTGGGGTCTGAATTTTTTGGGCGTTTTCCACAAAAAATTGAAGAAAACTTCTTGCCAAATGAGAGGGGAGCCGTTATAATAAAAGCGTCGGACCATAGTGTATGAGGAGGGATAGACGTGTCTAGCAGGATGTTCCAGAGTGTCGTTCTTCAAATGAAGGACAGCGTCAATCGGATGATCGGCGTCGTCGATTCTGAGGGCGTCGTCGTCGCGTGCAGTGAGCTGACCTGCATCGGAGAACATTGGCACGGCGCCGTTTTGGCAATCAATTCCACAGGCAACGATGTCGCCTACTTTGAAGGCAAAACCTTCCGACCCCTGGCGGGCTGGAGCGCGCAGTTTGATTACGCCGCCTTCGTCAAAGGCGAGGACGAGCTGGCCGCATCCCTGTGCGCCATCGCAGTGGTAGCCTTCAACGGGGCCAAAACCTATTACGAGGAAAAACACGATAAAGCAACTTTTGTCAAAAATATCATCTCAGACAATATCCTGCTGGGTGATATCTATACCCAAGCAAAGGAACTGCATTTTCTCTCCGAAGCGCCTCGGGCCGCGTTCCTGGTGCGGCAGCTGGGTCCGGCGGACGTCAGCGCGATTGACGTGATACGCGGCCTGTTTCCCGACGAACAGGCGGATTTCGTCATCTCGATCAACGAAACCGACATCGCTCTGATTAAGCAGCTCCCGGAGGGCGCGGATATCAAGGATTTGCAGAAGATCGCCAAGCAGATTTCCACCGCCGTCTCCCAGGAACTGGGCATCAAAGTCGTCATCGGAATCGGCACCGTAGTGGGCCATATCCGGGACTTGGCCCGCGCCTATAAGGAAGCTGGCGTCGCAATCGACGTGGGCAAGGTCTTCGAAACCGAGAAAACCGTCATCAATTACGAAAACCTCGGCATCGGCCGCCTGATCTATCAGCTGCCTACCATCCTGTGTCAGATGTTCCTTCAGGAAGTCTTCAAGAAAAACCCCATCGACGCCTTGGATCAGGAAACCCTTCTGACCATCAACAAGTTCTTCGAAAATAACCTCAACGTCTCCGAAACCGCCCGGAAACTCTTCGTTCACCGGAACACCCTGGTCTACCGCCTGGAGAAGATCAAAAAACTCACCGGTCTGGACCTGCGGGAGTTCGACGACGCCATCACCTTCAAGGTCGCCCTCATGGTCAAAAAGTACCTCATTTCCCGGGGAATCGAATCGTGAACCGGACCCTGCCCCGGCAGAGCCCGCTGTTTTCACGCCTTGGCTATTCTCGCGGGAAAATGCCTCTCTCAGAACAAAAACCGCCTCCGGTGGAAGCATCTGTTTCCATCGGGGTTTTTTTGCCCGGAGGAAAAAATGCGCTTGCAATCCGGCGCGGGATAGGTTACAATATGATTACAAAGGTAACAAAATAATTACACCCCCAAAAGATGGATCACAAAAAGGCGGGAAGGATGTGGGATTTGACGTTTACATCAATCGGAAGATGTGATACACTCTAGTTCAAGGCGCTCCGGCAGGCGCGCGAAACAGAAATAGAAACATACATTCGGAGGAGCAAATGGTACGGCTCATAGATGTATATAAAGAATACGACAACGGGACCAAGGCTCTGAAAGGAGTCAATATGCGCATCGACGACGGGGAGTTCGTCTTTTTAGTCGGCCCGTCCGGCTCCGGGAAGTCCACCGTCATCAAGCTCATCACAGGCGAGATCGCCGCCACAGAAGGCCGGCTGATGGTCAACGGTTACAGCTTGAGCAACATCAGCGTGCGGCAGATCCCCTACATGCGCCGGACTTTGGGCATCATCTTTCAGGATTTCCGGCTGATCGAGAAAAAAACTGTGTACGAAAACTTGTCCTTCGCCATGCGGGCAATCGGCGCGTCTGCACGGGAACTGCGGCGGCGTATCCCATACGTCCTGGAGCTGGTGGGACTGGAACAAAAAGCAGACCATTACCCCGGCCAGCTGTCCGGCGGAGAACAGCAGCGGGTCGCCATCGCCCGGGCGTTGGTGAACAACCCCAGCATGATTATCGCCGACGAGCCAACCGGCAACCTGGACCCGCAGCGGTCCTTGGAGATCATGACGTTGCTGGAACGCATCAACGAATTAGGTACCACCATGTTGGTGGTCACGCACGAAAGAGCCTTGGTCAACCGCTTCGCCAAACGGGTGGTGGCCATCGAAAACGGACGTATCATCAGCGACGAGACAGGTGGGTACTACAATGGCGAGAAAATTTGACGCAGGTTACTATCTCAGCGAAGGCTTCCACTCCATCTTCACCCACGGCTTCATGTCGTTCGCCGCGGTGTGCATGATCGTGGCGTGTCTGCTGATTATGGGTTCGTTCTCCCTTGTAGCGGTGAACTTAGACCATATGTTAGGCGACCTGGAGGCAGAAAACGAGTTCATCGCATACGTCGACGACACCTACACCGAAGCGCAAGCGCGCGCCATGCAGAGCGAGTTGGAGAAGATCAGCAACGTCTCCAAGGTGACGTTCGTCACCCGCGCGCAGGCGTTGGAGGACTTCAAGTCGGGCCGTGAGTCCAACCCCCTGCTGGACGACCTGGCCCCGGAGGTCCTACGGGACCGCTTCCGCATCCACGTCGCCGATATCGAGCAGCTCTCCGCTACCTGCGAGGCGGTACGCCTGGTGGAAGGCGTCGACGACCTGTCCGTCGCCTTGGAGATCGCGCAAGGCTTCATCCTGGTCCGCAATATCGCCACCGGCGTCGCGCTGGTTTTGATCGCTATTCTGGCCGTGGTGTCGCTGTTCATCATCGCCAACACCATCAAACTGGCCACCTTCTACCGCCGCGAGGAAATCGCTATCATGAAAATGTGCGGCGCGACCAATGCCTTCGTACAATGGCCCTTCGTCGTGGAAGGCTTGATTTTAGGCTTGACCGGCGCGCTGCTGGCCTTCTTCGCCCAGTGGGGCATCTACCAGCTGGTCGCAAAGCTGGTCATACAAGGCAACGGCTTATCTTTGATTACCATCGTGGGCTACGAGTCTATGGCGCGTATGATCCTCCTGATCTTCTGCGCCACCGGCGCGTTGATCGGTGTCGGCGGGTCCCTGCTGGCAATCCGGAAGTTCTTACAGGTGTGAGCGAAAGGGAGGTTCTCAGAATGAAACGTTGGGATAGACAGCGTATTTTGATGGCTATCATGGCTGGATTGTTGGCCGTACTCATGCTCCTGCCTATCATTGCGAATATCTTTGTAAAATAGTTGACGGTTTCTGTTATTCCGAACGGATTGGTTGCGGAGAAGTGTTCTTTTTCTTGAAAGAAAAAGAACCAAAAAGAACCTTTATGATTTTATGTTGGGCTCCGCCCAAACCCGCCAGGGCTCTGCCCTGGACCCGCCAGGGGGCGGAGCAAAAACCCCCTGGACCCCGATCCTGCGTGACCTCACCGTGGGCAAAACTCAAAAAGGAGTCAAACCATGAAAAGACATTCTCTTCTTCGCCGCATCGCGCCGTTGCTCCTCACCGCAGCGTTGGTCTTGCCCCTGACGGGTCAAGTCAGCGTGACGCCCGTTTCCGCGGTGACGCAGGCGGAGATCGACGCGCTCAAATCCAGCGCCGGGGAGCTGGCCAGTCAGAAAAAAGACCTCCAAAACCAGCTGAAGACCATCCAAGCGGAAAAAGCGGACGCATTGGATCAGAAGGACGTTCTGGAACGTCAAATCGGCGTCATCCGCTCCGAGATTAAGAACACCGCGGAGCAAATTTCCAAATATCAGGAACTGATTACGCAGAAGGAAACGGAACTGAACGAGACCTTGCAGAAAGAAGCGGAGCAGTACGATTTATTCTGCCGCCGCATCCGGACTATGGAGGAGGAAGGAGAAATTTCCTACTGGTCCATTCTGTTCTCGTCGAGCGATTTCACGGACTTGCTGGATCGGTTCATGATGGTGGAGGAGATCATCCAGTACGACAACAGCGTGATGGACAATCTGTTAGCGATTCAGGCGCAGGTGGAGGAGGAGAAAGCGAGTCTGGAAGAGACCAAGGCTGGTCTGGAAACCGCCAAAGCCGAGCAGGAGTCCGCGCGGAAGGAGTTGGAGAGTCAGGAAGCGGCAGTGGATAAACTGATCGGAGAGATCAACGAGAAGGAAGACGAATTGGAAAAAGCGGAGGCGGAGCTTCGCAAAGCCGCCGACGCGATGAACGCGGAGATCAAGCGCAAAGAAAAAGAGCTTGCGGAACAGATCGCCAAGGTGGTCAGTGAATCCGGGTTCCAGTGGCCGCTGTCGGGCAGTTACAACACGCTCTCTTCGCTCTACGGGAACCGAACCCACCCGCTCACCGGCAAGCCCAACAACCATACCGGAATCGACATCCCCGCGCCTCGGAACACCCAGATCTACGCGTCCAAAAGCGGCGTGGTCATCACGTCGGAACGCGGCCGGTCCTACGGGGAGTACGTGGTCATCTCCCACAGCGACGGGACCAGCACGCTCTACGCGCACATGAACCGCCGGGGCGTGTCCGAGGGCCAGACCGTCAAACAAGGTCAGGTGATCGGGTACGTGGGCACCACGGGTTCCTCCACCGGCAACCACCTGCACTTTGAGGTCCGCGTCAACGGCAACCGGCGGGACCCTGTGGATTACTTCAAGGATAAGACGCTCTACGTCACCTACAAGGGCCAGAAACAGCAGCTGCCCCACTGAATCAAGCCCGACAGGCTCCGCCTGCCGGGCTTTCGTTTGCCTGCGCTTCGGGAAAAAGAACACAAAACCTTGCCTAAACCTTGCGCTCGTGGTAAAATAGTACGACACAATACGGGACGACTCCCCCGCCGCCCCGAGACAAAGGAGAAAACATTGCAATGGACGAAAAAAAAGTTATGCTCTCCGGCATCCAGCCCAGCGGGGATCTGCACCTGGGCAATTACCTGGGCCCCCTGCGCCACTGGCCGGAGATGATCGAAGAATTTGACTGCTACTTCTTCATGGCCGACCTGCACACCATCACCGTGCGTCAGGACCCCGCGCAATTACGCCGCCGGGTGCTGACGCAGGTGGCGCAGTACATCGCCTGCGGTCTGGACCCCGAAAAATGCACCATCTTCATCCAATCCCACGTCCCCGCGCACGCGCAGTTAGGCTGGGTGCTGGACTGCTACACCATGTTCGGCGAGCTGTCCCGCATGACCCAGTTCAAGGACAAGGCCGCCAAGCATAAGGACAACATCAACGCCGGTCTGTTCACCTACCCCGCCCTGATGGCGGCGGATATCCTGCTCTACCAGCCCGATTTCGTCCCCGTAGGCGATGACCAGAGACAGCACGTGGAGATCTGCCGGGATATCGCGGAACGGTTCAACGGCATCTACGGGGAGGTGTTCAAAGTCCCTCAGCCGCACATCGCCAAAGTGGGCGCGCGTATCATGAGCCTGAACGACCCGCAGTCCAAGATGAGCAAATCCAACCCGGAAGGCTGCGTGTTCCTGATGGAACGGCCCGAAGACATCTTGCGTAAGTTCAAGCGGGCGGTCACGGACAGCGACACGCAGCGTTGCGTCCGCTACGACCCGGAAACAAAACCTGGCGTGTCCAATCTGGTGCAGATCTACGCGGCGGCCACCGGCAAGAGCTTCGAAGCAATCGAAGCCGAGTTCGAAGGCAAAGGCTACGGGGCGTTCAAGCCCGCCGTCGGCGAGGCGGTCGTCGAAACTCTGCGCCCCATTCGGGAGGAGACCGAACGCCTGCTGGCCGACAAGGGCTACCTGGAGGGCGTTTACCGCACCGGCGCGGAACGCGCGGAACGGGTCGCGAACCGCACGCTGCGCAAGGTCTACAAGAAAATAGGGTTCGTCCCCCGCTGATTTTTGGGAGGTTCCGCATCATGCCGATTCAACTGCCTTCCGTCGGAGTCGCGCTGGCCGCGCTGCTGGTCTCCGCGCTGGTGGCCCTGATCTCCACCCCCGTCGTCCGTTCCTTAGCCTTCCGCATCGGCGCCGTCGACGTCCCCAAAGATAACCGCCGTATGCACGATCACCCCATCCCACGTATGGGCGGACTGGCCATCTTTTTCGGCTTCATCCTCAGCGTCCTGGTCTTTTTGCCCCTCACCTCCGCCCTGCGCGGTATGCTCCTGGGCAGCGTCATCATCGTGATCCTTGGCATCGCCGACGACATCTTCGCCCTGCCCGCTATGCCCAAATTTATCGTACAGATCATCTCCGCGCTCGTCGCCGTCCTCAGCGGCAACCGCATCGACTTCCTGTCCAACCCCAACATCTTCAGCAAAGAACCCTTCTGGGAATTGGGCTGGCTGTCCATCCCTATTACGGTGCTTTGGATCGTCGGCATCACCAACGCCGTCAACCTGATCGACGGCCTGGACGGGTTAGCCTGCGGCGTGTCCACCATCAGCTCCATGACTCTGCTGGTCATCGCCCTGATCGTCTCGGAACCGGACGTCGCCATCCTCATGGCCGCGCTGGCGGGCGGCTGTATCGGCTTCCTGCCCTACAACCTCAACCCCGCCAAAATTTTCATGGGCGACACCGGAGCCACCTTTTTAGGGTTCATCCTGGCCACAGTGTCCATTCAAGGGCTGTTCAAGTTTTACGCGATCATTTCCTTCGCGGTACCGTTCCTCATGCTGGGCCTGCCTATCTTCGACACCTGCTTCGCGATTCTCCGCCGGGTCGCGCGGGGACAATCCCCTATGTCGCCTGACCGGGGCCACATCCATCACCGCCTGATTGACATGGGGTTCTCCCAAAAGCAAGCGGTAGCGGTGCTGTATATCATCAGCGCGATCTTAGGCTTGTCGGCGGTGGTGCTGACGACCATCGGAGTGGTACGCGCGATGTTGTTCCTGCTTGCGCTGTGTACCGCAGGAGCAGTAGCCGGAAAGCTGTACCTGGACCACAACAGCCCCCCGTCTGCAAAACCGAGACCGTCCGAGGGAAAACGACAGCGTCCCGCGCCGCCGCCCCGCCGGACGCAGAGCGCAGACAACGACAACTTTTTCGGAGAGGAGGACCAGTCGGAAAAATGAGGCGATTCAAAGTCATGACCATCTTCGGCACCCGCCCGGAGGCGGTCAAAATGGCGCCGTTGGCGTTGGAACTGGCCCGGCGGGACGGGTTGCAGGCGTTGTGCTGCGTGACCGCACAGCATCGGGAAATGTTGGATTCCGTGCTGGAGATCTTCGGGTTACGGCCCGACTACGACCTGAACATCATGCAGCCCCGGCAGACGTTGTCCGCAATCACGTCGCGGTGCCTGACGGGGATGGACGGCGTGCTGGAGGAGGCAAAGCCGGACTTGGTACTGGTCCACGGGGACACGTCGACGACCTTCGCCGGAGCGTTGGCGGCGTTCTACCATAAGATCCCGGTGGGCCACGTGGAAGCCGGTCTGCGCACCTACGACGACTACTCCCCCTTCCCGGAGGAGATGAACCGGAAAATGGTCAGCGCGATTGCAGGTCTGCACTTCTGCCCCACACCGGCGAATCGGGACAATCTGGCGCGGGAGAACGTTCACGAGGGCGTTTTCCTGACCGGGAACACGGTCATCGACGCGCTGCGGACCACGGTCAAGGACGGGTTCCGTTTCGGGGAAACGGTACTGAACGGCTTGGACTACGGGAAGCGGAAGGTGATCTTAGTCACCTGCCACCGGCGGGAGAACTACGGGCAGCCTATGGCGAACATCATGACCGCCTTACGGCGGGTAGCGGACGCGTTCCCGGAGACGGAACTGGTTTATCCGGTCCACCTGTCGCCGGTGGTGCAGGAAGCGGCACACAAGTACCTGGACGGACACCCGCGCATTCATCTGATCGCGCCTCTGGCGGTGGACGAGATGCACAATCTCATGGCGCGGTGTCATTTCGTAATGACCGACTCCGGAGGGTTGCAGGAGGAAGCGCCTGCGTTAGGCAAACCGGTGCTTGTCCTGCGCCGGGAGACGGAACGTCCCGAGGCGGTCGAAGCAGGTACGGTGAGCTTAGCGGGCGTGGAGGAGGAAGCGATCTTCCAAAAAGCCGCCGGGTTGCTGACCGACGCCGGTTTGTACGAGCGGATGGCGAAAGCGGTCAATCCCTACGGCGACGGGCAGGCTTGCCGCCGCATCGCGGACGCGGTGGAGTGGCATTTCGGCCTACGCGCCCAGCCTCCTCAGCCCTTCGCCGCTGGGTGAGCCTATGGAACCGAAAAACCGGCAGCTCATCGCCATTGCGGTGATCGTCCTTATCGTAGTCGCTTTTCTGACCAGCTTTGGCCGGAGCCTGTTCGTTTTGAACACACCTTCCGTGATACTTCCTGGCCCCGGCGGCGGAGACAGCGCTGGAAGCGGTTCCGCCGGGAGTCAGCCCCCCGCGAACCTCTTCCAAGTCGTGGAAATCACCCCGGAGACTGTTCAGGACGTCATTGCCAATACCTTGAGCCGTTCCACCAGCTACTATCGGGAACTGACCGTCGAAACCTTTTGGTCCGGCGGCAGCTCCTCCGCGTTCGTCCAGACCTGGGTCAACGACGGCTGGTGCCATAGCCGTCAGGCACTCCCCTCCGGCGCGGTCCGGCACGACTTGGTCGGTCCCGATACGCAATACTTCTGGTATGAGGGTTCCTCCCAATGGCAGAGCGTCCCCGCTGATAGCTTGTCCTCCGATTTGTCCCAACGCCTGCCCACTTACGAGACCGTCCTCGCCTTGGACCCCGACTCGATCACCGACGCCGGTTATGAGCTGTACGATGAACAGCCCTGTGTCTACGTCGAGACGCAGACCGAAAACCGTCTGGAACGCTTCTGGATCGACATCGACAGCGGCCTTTTGACCGCCGCCGAGTCGGAATCGGATGGTCAGCTCACCTATCGCATGACGGCCTACCCGCCTCAACCGTGCCCGGCGGACGCGACGTTTGAACCACCCGTATCTTGATCTTTGTCCACGTTCTTGGTCCCGCGGCACCGGAGTGGGGGGGGGGGGGGGGGGGCGGCCCCCCCCCCCCCCGCCCCCGCCCGCCCCCCCCCCCCCCCCCCCCCCGCCCCCCCCCCCCCCCCCCCCCCCCCCCC
>CANDKT010000012.1 GCA_947385365.1 uncultured Bacillota bacterium
CGATAAGTTAGGCGTCCCCTACGTCCTCTTCCTGGGCGAGGACGAGATCGCTCAAGGCAAAGTCACCTTGAAGGATATGCGTTCCGGCGAACAGAAGCTGCTGACGCAGGGCGAAGCCGCCGCGGAGATCGTCAAAATGCAGGGCGGAGACGACGCCCTCCCGCCCATCCTGGACAAGGACGTGTGACCAAACACACGCCCGCCTCATAGGATGAATAAAAGTCGTATCAAAGCGGTATCCCCCGAAGGGGGAATACAAAAAATACCGCCGTCTCATAAAAAACGGTATCCCCCCGAAGGGGGATACAAAAAATACCGCCGTCTCATAAAAAACGGTATCCCCCCGAAGGGGGGATACAAAAATACCTCTGAAACATCTTAGGAGTTGATTTTTATGGGTGAGACAAGCACCTTTTACCGCACGCACACCTGCGGGGAACTTCGGCTGGAGCAGGCCGGTCAGACCGTGACGCTGGCCGGGTGGATGGAGAACCTGCGGGAAGTCGGCCAGAACTTAGCGTTCCTGGTCCTGCGGGACTTTTACGGCACCACGCAGGTCGTGCTGGAAACGGAGGAGATGACCGCCGCCGTCAAGGCGCTGAACAAAGAGACCGTCCTCGCCGTCACCGGGACGGTGCGGGAGCGGGACAGCAAAAATCCCAAGCTGCCCACCGGCGACATCGAAGTGGTCCCGACCAAGCTCGAAGTGCTGGGCCGCTGCCGTTACAACGAGCTGCCCTTCCCGATTAACCGCAGCCGTCAGGCGGACGAGACCGCGCGGCTCAAGTACCGCTACCTGGACCTGCGCAACCCCGAGGTCAAGGACAACATCGTCCTGCGCTGCCAAGTGGTGTCCGCCCTGCGGAACGCCATGACCGCTCACGGGTTCCTGGAGATCACCACGCCGATTCTGACCGCGTCCTCCCCCGAGGGCGCGCGGGATTACCTGGTCCCCTCCCGCAAACACCCCGGCAAATTCTACGCGCTCCCGCAGGCCCCCCAGCAGTTCAAGCAGCTGTTGATGGCCTCCGGCTTCGACAAGTACTTCCAGATCGCCCCCTGTTTCCGGGACGAGGACGCCCGCGGCGACCGCTCCCCCGGCGAGTTCTACCAGCTGGATATGGAGATGGCCTTCGCCAATCAGGAGGACGTCTTCGCCGTGCTGGAGGACGTCCTCCCGCCCATCTTCGCCAAGTACGGCAAGTACGACACCGCTTCCGCCGCGCCGTTCCGGCGCATCCCCTACCTGGAGGCAATGGAGACCTACGGTTCCGACAAGCCCGACCTGCGCATCGACCTGACCGTGCAGGACGCGACGGAGCTGTTGGCGAACTGCGGGTTCCCGCCGTTCGCGGGGAACACCGTCAAAGCCATCGTTGTCACCGGGTTCCAGGGCACCCGGAAGCAGATCGACGGGCTGTGCAATGAGGTGGAGGTCCAGTCCGGCCAGAAAGCCTACTGGTTCCGCTGCGACGAGAAGGGCGAGATCGTGGGCGGCATCGCCAAGTTCGTCCAGCCCATCAAAGAGCAGGTCGTGGCCGCGCTGGACCTGGTCCCCGGCAGTTTCGTCGGCCTGACCGCCGGGCCGCTGCTGGCCGCGCAGAAGACCGCCGGGGTGCTGCGCAACAAACTGGGCGCGTTCTGCCCCGGTCACATGGACGCGGAACGTTACGAATTTTGCTGGATCGTGGACTTCCCCATGTACGAGATCGGCGAGGAGTCCGGCCAGCTGGAGTTTTGCCACAACCCGTTTTCCATGCCCAACGGCGGGCTGGAGGCGCTGAAACAGGCCGCGGCGGGTCAGGTGGACCCGCTGACGCTCACCGCGTTCCAGTACGACCTGGTCTGCAACGGCGTGGAGTTGTCCTCCGGCGCGGTGCGCAACCACGACCCCGAGATCATGATCGAAGCCTTCCGGCTGGTCCGCCTGACCGAAGACGACGTGCGGAAAAAATTCCCGGCCATGTACAACGCGTTCTGTTACGGCGCGCCGCCGCACGCGGGTATCGCGCCCGGCGTGGACCGGATGGTCATGCTCCTGTCCGGGGAGGACTCCATTCGGGAAGTCATCCCCTTCCCCATGAACAAGAACGCGCAGGACCTGATGATGGGCGCGCCCGGGACCGTGGAGCCGAAACAGCTGGACGAGTTGCACATCGCGGTCACGGAGCGGGAAGAGGAATAAATCCGCCTGATTTGCCTTTCGCTCGCCGTTCCCGCCCTACGGGGCGGGAACATGGGCCGGAACGGAGACGAAGACGGCGTAAAAGAGGGATAGTTTCAGGGAAGATAGAGGAGTGTGGTTATGGAAAAGATATTGATCGTTGACGACAGCCCTCTGCAAGCGACGCAATTACAGACGATTTTAAGCGATACGTATGATATCTCCATCGCCCAGACCGGAGAAGATGGACTCAGCATGGTCAACAAGGAAGATTTTTCGCTCATCCTGCTGGACGTCGTCATGCCGGGAATGGATGGGTTCACGCTGCTGAAAAAATTACAGGAGGAGATCATTACCCAAAGCGTCCCGGTCATTCTGATTACCAGCCTTGCGGATGCCACCAATGAGCAGCACGGTCTTGTTCTGGGGGCGGTGGATTACATCACGAAACCGTTCAATCCAATGGTCGTGAAGGCTCGGGTGAACACGCATATCAAGCTGTACAATTACCGCCGTCAGGCGGAGTGGCAGTCCATGACCGATCAGCTGACCGGAATCGCCAACCGCCGCAAGTACGAACGCTACAGCATCACCAAGTGGAACGAAGCGATTCGCTTACACGTCCCGTTCTCCATCTGTATGTTCGACATCGACCGCTTCAAGGCGTACAACGATACGTTCGGGCACCCGGCCGGGGATAAGGTGATCTCGGCCATCGCGCAGGTCGCGGCGTCCTACTTGAAGCGGAACACGGACTTCCTGGCCCGCTACGGCGGGGAGGAGTTCGTCGCGATCTCGATGGGCGACCGCTCGGAGCAAATCTTCGCCTACCTGAAAAAGATCCGTCAGGCGGTGGAAGCGCTCCATATCCCCCACGACTCCGCGATTGCGCCGTGGGTTACGGTCAGCATCGGGGGCGTGACCATCGTCCCGGAAATGGGCAATTCCTACGACTTCTACTTGAAGGTCGCCGATACGATGTTGTACGACGCCAAGAAAAAAGGCCGCAACCGGGTGGTTTGGGCCAACGAGCAGTTAAAACAGATGTTCGAGTCTTGACGCCTGCGGCGTGTTTTCCGCCGGAAACGTTTTGCGGACTGTCTGGTCTGACCAGACAGTCCGCTTTTTTGACGGGCCGGACGGCCCCGGTTCACAGTCGGGCGAGGAGTTCGTCTTTCGAGCAGCCGGCGAGGCCGAGGGATTCCAGGGTCCGTCCGGAAGTCTGGAAGTCCTGTCCCACGAGCGCACCGGTCAAGACGATGACGGCGTCGAGGATAGGCGTCGGGACGCCTGCGGCGCGGCCCAGCGCGGAGATCGGCACGAGTCCCATAGGCACGTCTTCCAGGATCAGGCGGCTGTCCAAGGTACCGGGAGCCATAATTCCGGCGTGCGCTTCGGTCATGTGGCACAAGTCGGACATTTTCTCTGCGGAGACGTGGTAGTAGTGGACGTAAGCCTCCCGGAGGCTGAGAATCTTCAGGCCGTAGGCCGCGCCGACCGCGACGCGTTCCCGGTCCAATTTTTCCACCAGCTCCCCTACGGCGGGCGTGATGCCGTCGAAGTAGTGGCGGAACGGGACGCCGCTTTCGATACGCCCGGCGTTGAGCAGGACCGGCAGCGGGTGGACCACGGTGTTCATGTTGTTCAGGCTGGTTTCCAGCACGTTGGCGGCGGGGATGAGCTGCGGGTAGACGTCGGCCAGGTCGTCGAGGATGGCCTGCGTATCCTGAGCGGGCAGGGCGGCTAAGGACAGCTCGTCCTTGACGCCGGAGATGACCGCGGTTCCGTTTTGGGCGCGGGCGGCGTAGAATAAGCTGTTGGTCTCGCACAGGCGGACTTGAGCGGTGCAGCCGCACCGCGTCCAGACGGCGCGGAACTCCAACGCGCCGCCGGTCGCGCCGGGGCAGACCACGACGGTCTGCCCGTCGCGCAGACACCCGGCCAACTCCTGCGCGATATACGCATGCGCGAAGGCGGGCAGGACGACGAAGATAATCTCCGCGTCCGCGACGGCCTGCGCGACGTCGGAGCAGATGAGGTCCAGTTGAGCGAAGCCGGTCCGGGAGACGCCCTCCAGATGGATACCGCCTTGGGCTTGGATGGGGGCCAGAAATTCCGGGAAGCGGTCGTAGAGCGCGACGCGTTTGCCGCACAGTTTCAGGTAAGCGGCGATGGCCTGTCCGCCGTTCCCGCTCCCTAAAACAGCAAAGGATTCTTTCATCCCGGCCTCCTCAGCAGTCGAAGGAGAAGCTGTCGCCCAAGCCCATAGAGAACGCTTTCCGGTAGGCGATGCCCGCCACGGCGACGTCCAGACAGCCCATGCCGATGGGCACGACGAGCAGTTTCTGACCCGCCGCGTCGCCGGGGTCTTTCAGACCGGCGGCCAGTTCGCCTACGGTGCAGTAAACGCTCTCGGCGGTGATCTGGCCCCGCTCCGCCAGGGACTTCAAGTTGCCCCGGTGCAGGCACTGGCCCACGTGGTCGCAGATGAGCTTGTCCGCGCCCAGGATGGCCTGATCGTCGCACTCCTGATAGGAACCCATAGCGAAGTAGACGGTGCCTTTTTCCAGCCACTCGCCTTTGAGGAACGCCTGGGTTGCCGGGGTGACGGTGATGACGGCGTCGGCTTTGGCGGCGGCTTCGGGGCGGTCCACGACGACGATCTCGCCCTGAACCAAGCCCTTCATATCGTCCTTGAACTTGGCGGCGGCGGCGGGGACGGGGTCGTAGACGTACAGTTTTTCCACGTTGAAAATGGAGGTGAGGGCCATTGTTTGGGTACGGCCCTGGACGCCCGCGCCGTACAGACCTACGGTGATGTTCTTCTTCTCCTTGAGCAGGTAGCGCAGGATGACGGCAGTCTGTGCGCCGGTGCGCATATTGGTGATCCAAGCCCCGTCCATCACGGCGAGGAAGTCGCCGTAGTTGGGGTGGACCAGCAGGATGAGGGCGTTGATGAAGGGGCGGCCGATTTCGCGGCGGCCTTTGCCCCAACCTCCGGCCCATTTCAGACCGGCCATGTCCTGCCAGGCGATGTAGGCGGGCATGGCGTTCAGGGAGGCTTTGTAGGGCAGGTTGGTCGGTTCGCTGTCGCCTAAGTTCAGGTTCAGCTTCGTGGGGTTGAGGGTCTTACCTTGGCCCAGGTCCACGAAGGTTTTGTCTACGATCTCGATGACGTCCCGCATAGACACAAGGCTTTTGATTTGGGATTCACTCAGCAGCATAGTATTCATATCAGGTAGTTCCTCCTTAAGGGCTATATTTATTTGTCTTGATTTCCCCGCCCTCCGGGCGGGGAAATCAACCGTTTTTTCGCGTTTATTTCTCTTGAGTTTTCCGCCCCGTAGGGGCGGGAAACCTGTTCCGTAGACCGCGGTGGTCTTATTTTTTCTTGAAGATCAGGCTGGCCACGATCAGGCAGATCAGGGAAGCCAGGATGCCGTAGATGGCGTAGGGCAGGCGGATACCGGCGATGGCGGGCAGGGACGCGCTGAACTTCTGGGCCAGGCCGCAGCCTACTACGCCGCCGACCATACCGGCGATGCCGCTGGCGGGGGTGAGGGTGTTTTTGTTGCGGAAGGCGTAGCCGCAGTAGATGGGCACCAGCAGCCCGGAAGCGGAGTAGGCGTAGGAGGCGACGATCAGGTCCAGGACCTTGGGGAAGGCGATGGCCAACGCCACAGCGGCGACTGCCACGATGACGGTGAAGATACGGGAGACGTTCAGCAATTTTTTGTCGTCGGCTTTGGGGTCGAAGAACTGCTTGTAGATATCCTGGGTCAGGTTGACGGACACGGACTGGAGCGCGCTGTCGGTGGTGGAAATGATGGTGGTGGCGATGAAGCCGCTGAACAGGGCCAGGGCCCAGGTGGGAATCTGAGTCAGGAACCAACCGCTTGCGCCTTCGGGGGCGAGTTCCGGGTTCAGGGCGCGGCAGGTGTTGCCGACGACGACGACCCAAAGTTCAATTGCCGCGATGAGGATACCGCCGATAATCAAGGTACGGCGGGCGTTTTTGGCGGAGTTGGCGGCGCAGACGCGCTGGAGGGTCATTTGATTTGTCATCATGCCGGGGGTAGCGGCGATGAACCAGAGCGCGGTGGTGGAGAAGCCTGCGGAGAGCAGGCCGCCGGGGAATTTGAGGGTTTCAGGGGCGGGGTGGCTGGCGAGGATGTTGCCCCAACCTCCGGCCATATCCAGGGCCAGGTAGCCGGTCAGCACGCACAGGGCGAGCATCATGACGCCGAAGATGAAGTCGCTCCAAGCGACGGCGCTGAACCCGGCGGGGATGGTGAACAGCACGCAGACGATGACCAGCAGGACGATCAGGACGTTCATGTCGATACCGGTGATCTCGGCGTAGAGTTTTGCGAAGGCGGTGGCTTGGGAAGCGATCCAGCCGAAGGGGACGACCATAGCCATGACCGCGCCGACCAGTTGGAGGAAGCTGTTTTTGCCGTAGACTTTTTCGAGGATGTCCGGGATCGTGGTAAACTCGTTCTCGCGCAGCCAGGAAGCGATGATGGCCATGATGAAGCAGCCTGCGGCGCCGCAGACGCCGTAAGTCAAGGGCGCGAGGCCGTAGCTGAAGCCGATGCTGACGTGTCCGACCAGCACGCCGCCGCCGACTAAGGTAGCGAACTGGGTAAAGACGATGACGTAGGAGGGCAGCTGGCGGCCGCCCATCGCCCAATCTTCTGCGGTTTTGGTCCGGCGTTGGAAGTAGAGGGCGATGCCGAGTCCGATCAGCATGACCACCGCCGTGCTAATCAGCACGAGCATAGTACCTCCGGTTGAAATGTTCAAATTCGATCCTCTCCTTTTTCACCCGTAGATTTTGCATCTTTTTACGGGTTTTGCCTATTATAATGCAACAAGTTGCATAAGTCAACCCTTTTCCGCGCTAAATTGATAAATAGGCGGAGAATCTCTGTGGATTCGGGCGATTTTGAAATTGACAAGCGGCGGTAGGTTCTGTATACTATACACAAGGGCCTGGGGAGGAAGACCCGCCATATTTGTGTAAAGGAGAGATAGAGGTTATGAAGCAGCGAAGACAATGGCTCCTGATGTTTCTGGCTGGATTGCTGTTGCTGTCCTGCCTGAGCGGGTGCAGCGAAAGCGCGGATGAGCTGCGCTTTGGCACGGGCGGCATGGGCGGTACTTACTACGCCTACGGCAGTGCGTTGGCCCCGGCCATCGAGGAAAAGACCGGGCTGGACGTGACGGTGAAAGAGACGACCGGTTCCGAGGCGAACCTGAGTCTGCTGTCCGGCAGCCTGGCGGACTTGGCTATCGTGCAGAGCGACACGCTCCAATACGCCGCCGTGGGCGAGGGCAGCTTTGAGGGCCGTATTCTGTCCGGGTACAGCGCGGTAGCGGGTCTGTACACGGAGGCCTGCCAGATCGTGGTCAGCGAAGCCTCCGGGATTGAATCCATCACCGACCTGGCGGGCAAACGGGTGTCGATTGGGGCGGAGAACTCCGGCGTCACGCGGAACGCGGAGCAGATTCTCCAAGCCAACGGCTTGACGGTGGATAAGCTGAAAGTCAGCCGGTTGAACTTCGCGCAATCGGCGGACGCGATGGCGGACGGCAGTTTGGACGCGTTCTTCTGCACGGCGGGCGCGCCGACGGAAGCGGTCGCGCAGCTGGCGGAAAAGATGGAGATCCGCTTGATCTCCCCCGATCAGCGGACCATAGACCAGCTGACGGGCTTGTACAACTGCTACGCGATGTGTACGATTCCGGCGAACACCTACAAGGGTCAGAAGGAGCCTGTGACGACCTTAGGCGTCCGGGCGGTGCTGGTGGCGTCGGACAAGCTGGACGCGGCGGTGGTCAATGAGATCACGGAAGTTCTCTGTCAGGGCGGCGGCGAGATTCAGGTCGACGCGGCGGAAGCGGTGGAATCGGTCCCGATCCCCTTCCACTTCGGGGCGGCGGCCTACTACAGCAGCCAGGGCATTGAGGTGGAAGCCCGGACGCCTTCCAAGAATATCCGGAGCTTCCAAGTCTCGCTGGATATGTACCAGACCTTGGCGGTCGCGGTCGTAGTGTTGTTCTTGGGCAGCTTCCTGAAGAAGCGCATCAAAATGTTGGAGACCTTCTGTGTACCCGCGCCGGTGGTAGGCGGGTTGATCTTCGCCATTTTGTCCTGCGTCCTCTACGCCACCGGCGTGATGGAGCTGAACTTTGACGAGACGCTCAAAAACGTCTGCATGGTCATGTTCTTCACCTCCGTAGGGTTCCAGGCGAACCTGAAAGTCCTCAAGAGCGGCGGCATCAGTCTGCTGATTTTCCTCGTCTGCGTCACGACGCTGATTGTGATTCAGAACGCGGCGGCGGTTGGATTCTCCGGCGTGCTGGGGGTCAACCCGCTGTTAGGTATGTGTACCGGTTCCATTCCGATGGTAGGCGGGCATGGCACAGCGGGCGCATTCGGGCCGGATTTGGAAGGACTCGGCTTGGAGGGCGCGACCACGTTGTGTACTGCGGCGGCGACGTTCGGATTGATTGCGGGGTCGCTCATGGGCGGACCGCTGGGCCGCCGTCTGATTCTGAAACATGACCTGCTCAAGACCGCCATTCCTGTGGAGGAGAAGCTCCCGGTCCACGCCGAGGAGAAGAGCGGTCCCGCCGCCAAAGGCTACGCCTCCGCGGCGTATCAGCTGGCGATTGCGATGGGTGTAGGGACCATCGTCTCGAATCTGCTCTCCAAGACGGGCATGAGCTTCCCCGTGTACATCGGCGCGATGATCGTCGCAGCGATCATGCGCAATTTCAGCGAGTTTACCGGAAAGTATGAGACGCCTATGGCGGCCATTGACGACATCGGCAGTATCTGCCTGTCGCTGTTCCTGGGCATTGCGATGATAACGCTGAAGCTGTGGCAGTTGGCCGCGCTGGCGGTGCCTCTGATTCTGTTGCTGGTGGTGCAAGTGGTGCTGATGTTCCTGTTTGCGTACTTTGTGGTGTTCAACGTCATGGGCAGGGACTACGACGCGGCGGTTCTGGCGGCAGGCACCTGCGGGTTCGGCATGGGCGCGACGCCCAACGCGATGGCCAACATGCAGGCGCTGACGGATCGGTTTGTGCCCTCGGTCAAGGCGTACATTCTGGTTCCTATCGTAGGCAGTATGTTCGCGGACTTCATCAACAGCGTCACGGTGACGTTTTTCATCAATATGCTGTAGGGCGGAAGGCGAAAAAGGCCCGCCGGAGCGATGCTCCGGCGGGTCTTTTGTTATCCGGACGTCTCGTCTTCGTCCTCCAGGGACATGACGGAGACCTCGAAGGCGGTGCGTTCTTCCGGGAGGCCGTCCACGATTTTGGTGTAGGCGCGGCTTTGCAGGCGTCCGGACAGGCGCAGATGACCGCCCACTTCCATAGCCCCGCAGCGGCGGGCCAGGCTGCCCCAAGCGATGCAGGGTAAGTAATCGGCCCGGCCGTAGCGGCGGTTGACGGCGAGGATCATGTCGCAGATGGTCCGGCCCAAGGGGGTGGAACGCAGGCTGGGGGGTTTGCACAAGGTGCCGGACAGTTCCAGTTGATTTTCGTCGTCGCCGGGTTCGGGGCGCAGGGTACGGGCGAAGACGCTGATGACCAAGCGGCTGCCGGAGCCGTTGCGGTTGTTGAAGGTACGCACTTCTCCTTCCACGGTCACTTCCTGACCAGGTTCCAAGGGCCCGCACTGTTGCAGGAGCGACTCTGGCGCGACGATGGACAGGCAGTCCTCGGCGCCGGAGAGGCGGCGGATCTGGAGGGGGAAGCGGTAAAATTCCGTACCGTGGTTGGTGTGGGACGGGACCGGCCGGTCACCGGTCCGGCCGTGGAGACGGATGCGGTTAAGGTCAGCGGAGCCATGCTTCATGGGATATCACACTCCTGAATCGTTTGTTCTCTCCATCTATATGCAGGCGGTCCGAAAGATATGCGGGGAGTTCCGCGGGCAAAACCAAGCGGCGACAACGAGAGCTGTCGCCGCGCGCAGGGGGGTTGAGGGGTTATCTGCGGCCTCCGAAGCCGCCGCCGCGGGAGCTGCCGCCGAAGCCGCCGCTTCTGGAACCGCCGAAGCTGCCGCGGGAGCTGCCTCCGAACCCGCCGCTTCTGGAACCGCCGAAGCTGCCGCGGGAGCTGCCGCCGAACCCGCCGCCTCGGGAGGAGGAGCCGGAACGAAAGCTGCCGCCGAAGCCGCCTCTGGAGCCGCCGGAGGGGCGGCCGCCGAAGGTACCGCCGCCTCTGGGCCCGCGGTTCCCGGACCCGCCGAACCCGCCGGACCCGTTCGGAGGCGGAGGCGGGGGCGGGGGCGGGGTTGGGGGCCGCCAATTTCTGCGGTACCAGTTGGAGTGGGGGCCGTGCCAGAAGAGGATAGGCCGGAAGATCACGGGGGGATTGGGGACGCCGTAGTAACGTCTGCGGTAGGTGTTGTAGCGGCTGGAGTCGATCACGGAGAGAATCCAGATCAAGATCACGATCCAGAAGAGGAACCCGAGAATCCTGCCCACAGAAGCGGCAGTTTGAATTTCGTTGTGACTGGTTTGGGCGTTGCCCAGGCCGAAGTTGTCGATATAGATGCCGTTCAGGGCCTCGTAGAAGGCCAAAACGGTGGATTCGTCCAGGTCGCCGGAGAGGATGTCTTGCAGCTCAGAGACCGCCCGGTTGGTGAGGATGGTGGAAAAGTCGTCGCCGGGGGCGACGAACCAGTCTCCGTTCTGGGTTTCGATGGCCAGGATGGCGTCGCCCTCCCCTAAGCCCATGTCGATTCCTTGGTCCCAGGCGAAGTCCTCAACAGTCCCGCTGGACACGTTGCGCACGGTTGCGACGGCCACGACGCTGTTGTAGCGGTAGTCCCAGTTGGCGTTGTACAAAGCGATCTGGCGTTCGGTCTGGGCGGACAGGACGTCCGCCGCGTCCAGGATGTATTTGTTGTAGCTCTGGGCAGACAGGCCGGTGTCCAGGCCGGAGACCGGCGGGGTATCCGGCGCGGGTGCGGAGCTGGCCGGGCGTTTGGACATACCGATACACAGCGCCGCGCCGATCATCAACGCGGTAAGGAGCCAAGCGAACCAGGTTTTTTGGAAAACTTTCATAGCGGTCTCCTAACAGATACAGTTCCCGGCGGGCGGATTTCGGGTACAGCTGAGCGGGCCGAGACGTTCAGCCCCGCAGTTCCAGCAATTTTTGTTTCAGTTCGCCTTCGATGCGGCCCAGTTCGACTTCCGCCTCCCGGCGTTTCTGCGCGCCTTCGCTTTGGATTTTCATGACCTCGTCCAGGGTAGAGATCAGCTGTTGATTGGTATGCTGGAGGGTTTCGATGGAGACGATGGAGCGTTCCGCTTCCCGAGCGGTTTCGATGGTGCCCATACGGAGCATATCGGCGTTCTGGCGCAGCAATTCGTTGGTCATATTGGTGACGGCGGCCTGCGCGGCGGTGGCCTGACGGCCATGTTCCAGGCCCAGGGCCAAGACCATCTGGCTTTTCCAGAGGGGGATGGTGTTCACCAGGGAGGACTGGATTTTTTCGAGCATTTGGGTGTCGTTATTTTGGAGCATCCGGGTCTGGGGACCCATTTGGATGGAGATCATGCGGGTAAGTTCCAGGTCGTGGAGTTTTTTCTCGAAGCGGTTGATGAGGCTGGCGAAGTCGTTGTAGGCTTGGGCGTCCTCTTGGGACTGGGTTGCTTCGGCGCGCTGGCGGAGCTGTTCCAGGTCGTGGGTACGCAGGTACTCCAGACGTTTTTTCCCGGCGATGATATACATGGTCAGTTCTTTGTAGTACTTGGTGTTCAACTCGTACATCTGGTCGAACATAGCGATATCTTTCATCAGGACGACCTGATGGCCTTCCAGGACTTTGATGATCTTTTCCACGTTGACTTCGGCCTTGGCGTAGCTGGCCTTGAGGGCTTCCAGCTCGTTCTTTTTCCGCTGGAAAAAGCCTGCGATTCCCTTCCGTTCCGGCTGGCCGAAGGTTTTCAGTTCCACGACCAGGGAGGACAACGCCTCGCCCACCTGACCCAGGTCCTTAGTACGGACGTTGTTGAGTGCGCTTTCGGAGAAGGCGGCGATATTTTTCTGAGCGGCTGCGCCGTAGCTCATGACCAGGCCGGAATCGGTGATGTCGATTTTTTGGGCGAAGTCCTCGACCATACGCCGTTCGGCTTCGGTGAGCATGGACTCGTCGATGACGGCGGGGTTCGCTTGTGCGTTCTGGGGAGCGGCGGCGGAGCCGCCTAAAGACAGGCTGGGCGCGGTGGGAGCGGCGGGGACTGCGGGAGTTGCAGGCGTTGGCGCGGCGGCGGACGCGCTGGGATTCAGCGTCAATTCCGGGGCAAAGCTCAGTTCGTCACTCATGATCTTGTTCCTCCTGTTATTTCTCGGATGGTTTATGCCGGCGCGGTTCCCTCCCCTGAAGGGGTGGAAATGAAATCACGGACGCGGTTCCCACCCCCGAAGGGGGTGGAAATAAAAACAAGATTCCTCTATTACGTCCCCAAGGCGAGTCACTTCGCCTTGCGCTTGAGGAAGTAGGTCAGCCAGTTCAGCGTGGCGTTGAGGAAACACAGCGGGATCATTGCGAAGGGCCACCAGTCGTCCTTTCGGGAAAAGGCGGTGGCGGTGTAGGAGAGCGCGGCGAAGGTCCAGACCGCGGCGTTGATTAAGGTCAGCAGGTTATTTCGTTTCATGGTGAAAGCTCCTCTCTATAGTCTCCGGCGTTTCTGCGGCTTCCGAATTGGGGATTGACTTCTGCGGCTGGCTGTGTTATGATATTCCCAAAGAAGTCCTCCCTACATTTGGAGCGCCGCGTTCAGCGGAAGAGCCAATCATATCGGGGGGGCTTCTTTTTTGCATCCATTGCCACATGATATTGGTACGGCTTCATAAGTGCAGTCCGGATTCGTCTGACGCATTGCGGAAGCCCTCCTGAGCCAGCAGGTTTTCCATGACGGTGATGTCGGTGGAGATATCCAGGGCTTCCTCTCCGAACAGCGCGTCCAGCTGTTTATCGAACGCGGCGGAGATGGTGTCCATCATACGTTCCACTTTTTCTTTTGTGGCGTTGATGTTGTTGCCGGAGACGCCGGCGTCGTCCATACGGTCGTAGGCGTTGAGGAGTTTCAGGGTTGTGGGCAGGTAGTAGTCCAGGAAGCGGCGGATCTGGGGCAATTTCTGGGGATGTTCCGCCACATGGTCCAGGATTTTTGCGGTGACGAGTTCCAGGTGGTCGATGTGGGCGGAGAGGCTGGGGTCTTCGATGGCGTGGTTGAGCCGCCGCATTTCGGAGAGGACGCGCTGACGTTCTGCGAGCAGGGCTTCGACTTCGGGGTTCGCGGCGGGTGTGGTGTTTGACGTTCCGGTGTTCTGATTTCCGGCGGACGCGTTCTGATTTCCGGCGGGTGCGGCGAGCTGATCCGGGAAGATGGCCTTGCCCAGAAGGAACGCCACGAAGGATTCCATCGCGCAGAGGATGAAATGGACAGGCTGGTACAGTGGGAGCAGCGCGGCGTGGACGAGCCACACGACGCCCACCAGGTAGATAGGGATGACGGAATGTTTGATCGGCTCTTTCATAGCGGCTCCTCAAGCGATTAGCGGATTGTGGGCGTTGCCGCCCGCGGGTACGGACGGAGGTTTGCTTCCAAATCATTATACTTCTCCGAAAGTGGAGTGTCAATCATTTTACAGCGGTATTCTCCCCCCGAAGGGGGGAGAATACAAAAAATCCTCTTGGGAGTTGACTTATGCGTCGGGATTCGGTATGATTTGAAGCGGATATTCCAGACATTTGATATTGTATATAAAGGAGAGCCGTCCTATGCTTACCCTGGAACAATTCAAGAACGCCCGCAACGTACTGCAAAGCGTTCTGCGGCCTACGCCGTTGCTTCACTCGCCGTACCTGTCCAAGACCTGCGGGAACAACGTCTACCTGAAGCCGGAGAACATGCAGGTCACGGGGGCGTATAAGATCCGCGGGGCGTACTTCAAGATCAGCACGCTGACGCCGGAAGAAAAAGAACGCGGTTTAGTGACCGCGTCCGCAGGGAACCACGCGCAGGGGGTCGCTTACGCCGCCCAAGCGGCTGGGGTAGCGGCGACGGTGGTCATGCCGGCCACGACGCCGCTGGTCAAGGTGAACAATACGAAGGACTACGGCGCGGAGGTGATTCTCCACGGGGAGGTGTTCGACGACGCCGCCGGATTAGCCGCGCAGCTGGCGGAGGAACGGGGTCTGACGTATGTCCACCCCTTCAACGACCTGACCTTAGCGACCGGTCAGGGTACGATTGCCTACGAGATTTTTCAGGATCTGCCTGACGTGGAAGTGATCCTGGTCCCCATCGGCGGGGGCGGCTTAGCCGCCGGGGTCGCGACGCTGGCGAAGCTGCTCAACCCGAACGTGGAGGTCATCGGTGTGGAACCGGTCGGCGCGGCGTCCATGAAGGCGAGTCTGGAAGCGGGTCATGTCGTCACGCTGCCCGCGGCGACGACGATTGCCGACGGCGTAGCCGTCAAGACGCCCGGCGATCTGGTCTTCCCGTTCGTGCAGAAGAATGTGGACCGCGTCCTGGCTCTGGAGGACACGGAACTGGTGGAAGCGTTCCTGGATATCATGGAGCGGCACAAGATGGTCGTGGAGAACGCCGGGCTGCTCACGGTAGCGGCGCTGCGGCACTTGGATTGCAGGGGGAAAAACGTGGTGTCGGTGCTGTCCGGCGGCAACATGGACGTCATTACGATGGCGTCCTTGGTCCAGCACGGCCTGATTTGCCGCGGGCGTATTTTCACCTTCTCGGTCCAGCTCCCGGACCGGCCCGGTTCTCTGCTGGCGGTGGCGCAGATTCTCGCGGCCAACAACGGCAACGTCATCAAGCTGGAGCATAACCAGTTCGTCAACATCAACCGGCAGTCCGGCGTGGAGCTGCGGGTCACGTTGGAGGCGTTCGGGCACGACCACAAGGAACAGATTCTCTCCGCGCTGCGCACGCAAGGCTTCCGTGCGGTGGAGACCGACACCGGCGATTACTACACCTGAATCCGTACCGTCCGCCGGAAGAGTTCCCATAACGGACCGTTCCGGCGGACGGCTATCTGAAAAGCGGCCGCCGGTCAGACACGGGCGGTTAGGGCTGGACCGTGGGGTCCGGTTTTGGAGCGTCCGCCTGTGCTGCCGGGTTCCGGAACACGCGTCCGCGTTCCGTCTCCGCCTTGTATCCTATGCCGGAGCGGTCCGGACTGCCCCTCGGCCTGAAAAAATTTGCTCAGCAGAAAGTGAGGGTTTCGTTATGATAAAGATCGCTCCGTCCATTCTGTCCGCTGATTTCGCGAACCTGGAGCGGGACATCCGCAAAGTCGCTTCCGCCGATTACCTGCACGTCGACGTGATGGACGGCTGTTTCGTGCCGAATCTGACCATAGGGGTTCCTGTGGTGCAGTCCATCCGGAAGTGTACGGATATGTTTCTGGACGTTCACCTGATGATCGACAAGCCGGTGCGTTACATTGAAGCGTTCGCCAAAGCGGGCGCGGATTTGCTGTCCGTTCACTTGGAGGCGGACCACCCCACCCGGATTGCGGAAGCGTTGCGGCTCATGGAGCAGTGCGGGGTGAAAAAAGCGGTCGCATTGCGGCCCATTACCGACGCCAGGGCGATTCTGCCCTACGTGGAGCAGTTGGACTTGGTTTTGGTGATGACGGTGGAGCCGGGATTTGGCGGGCAGGCGTTCATGGAGAGCCAGTTAGAGACCATCCGCCGAGTGCGGTTGATTCTGGAACAGTACAACCCGGCCTGTGAGCTGGAGGTAGACGGTGGGATTTCGCCGAAAACCGCGCCTTTGGTCAAGGAAGCGGGGGCGAACGTTTTGGTAGCGGGTTCGGCGATCTACAACGCCGCGGATTTACCGGCGGCAATCGCCGCGTTGCGCTAGGCATAAAAACGGGATTCTTCCCCTCATAAAAGCGGGATTCTCCCTCTCATAGAAGCGGGATTCTCCCCCTCATAGAAGCGGGATTCTCCCCCTCATAGAACGGTATTCTCCCCCTCATAGAACGGTATTCTCCCCTCATAAAAGCGGTATTCTCCCCCCGAAGGGGGGAGAATACAAAAAAATCTCTTGCGGTAAGGAGGAGTGGAAGGATGGAATATTTTCCGCCCGCGCTGGAAAACCTGGTGGAACAATTTGCGAAGTTACCTGGAGTCGGGCACAAATCGGCGCAGCGGCTGGCGTTTTACGTGCTGTCTCTGCCGGAGGAGGAAGCGCTGGCGTTTGCGCAGGCGATCGCGGGGGCGAAAGCGGCGATACACTGCTGTCCGATCTGCCAGAACCTGACGGAAGGAGACGGGCCGTGCGCGATTTGTTCCAGTCCGAAGCGGGACCCGTCGCTCATTTGCGTTGTGGCGGACCCGAAGGACGTGGTGGCGTTGGAGCGCGCGCGGGAGTACGGAGGGTTGTATCATGTACTTCACGGGGTGATCTCCCCGATGAACCACATTGGGCCGGACGATCTGCACATTAAGTCTCTGGTGCAGCGAGCGGCGGGCGGGGAGGTCAAGGAGATCATCATGGCGACGAACCCGGACACGGAGGGGGAAACGACCGCGATGTACCTGTCGCGTTTACTCAAGCCGTTCCCGGTGAAGGTGACGCGGTTAGCCTACGGCATACCGGTAGGGAGTCACTTGGAGTACGCCGACGACGCGACGTTGATGCGGGCTTTGGAGGGCAGGCAGGAGATGTGACACTCCCCACGCCGAAAGGCAGGGGCTTCCGCCGCTATCTGTTGGTGAAAGGGGGTGAATTTTATGTGGATACTGTCTTGTAAAAAGGGAAAAGATTTGATACGCTGCAAAAGCTGAACCGCCGTTAGCGGCCCGGAGATTTTTGATTCAGAGAGGTGTTGTAAGCATGAAACGTGATGTTCCCCGGCCTGATTGGAGTATCTATATCGTGTTGCTTTTGGCGTGGCTACCTCTGTTCCTCCATCCGATCAAAATAGCGTTGTGGAATTTCGTGGATTATGTGCCGGGCTACATTATCATCGGCGCGGTGGCGGGTGTTATCCTGACGGTGCTGACCAGAAAACGCCCCACGATACGGCTGGCTTTGACGCTGGCGTGCTTCACGGCCTGGGTCCTGGTGAGCAATATGTATCTTTCCAACGTGATCCTGGGCTGTGGCCTCGTCTGCTGGCTGACGTTCCTGCCCTATCTGCATCATTTTTTCAACGTCCGGTTTGTTGGACGGACGGCGGAAAGTGGAACTCTCTAAGGGTAAAATTGTGATATCGCAAAAGGAGAAAAGGCGCGGCGGAGTGAATGGCTGACGATACCGAATGACCGGGACCTGACTGGCCAGTCAGGTCCCGGTTTTTGCGTTCTTGCGGCGGGGAGCGGAGTTTTAGCGGTTGAGCAATTTTTTCATTGCTTCCTCCAGCCCTTCCACGGTCAGCGGGAACATAGGGAACACGTGAGCGATGGTGTCGTAGGTCTGGGTCCAGTACTCGCCCCAATCGGGGCGGGGGCTGGGGTTGAGCCAGATTGTGTTCCGGTAGCGCGTCCGGAAGAGCTTCAGCCATTCCATACCGGACTTTGGGCCGTCTCCGCTGCCGCCGCCGTAGTAACCGCCCAGCAGCTCGTAGGGAGCCATCTGGGCGTCGCCGACGAAGATGACCTTGTAATCTCCGCTGAGGTTGGACAGGACCCAGTTTGTAGGCACGGAGTCCCGGGACAGCAGCGTAGGCGCGAGGTAGAGGCGGCTATAGACGCAGTTGTGGAAGTAGTACGTTTTCAGGTCTTTGAAGTGTCCGGATTTGCTGACGGCCTGGAAGAGCGCGGAACACAGCTGGGCGTAGTAGTCCATAGAGCCGCCGGAGTCCATGAGCAGCAGGACTTTCACGGTATTTTCCCGCGGGCGGCGGTAGCGGACTTTGAGGACGCCGCCGTTTTCGGCGGTATCCTGGATGGTGTTGTCGACGTCGAACTCGGTTGGCGGCAGGTCCACCAGGCCGGAGTACTGACGGAGGCGGCGTAGGGCGACTTGGAACTGCCGGGTATCCAAGGTATTGTCCCGGCGGAAGTCGCGGAATTTCCGTTCACCGGCGACCCGGAACGCGCGGCGGTACATCGACTGTCCGCCGACCCGGATTCCTTTCGGCGAGAGGCCGGAGTTGCCGAACACGGACATCCCGTGGGTTCCGACCCAGTAATTGCCGCCGTTATGTTCTTCGTGCTGTTCTGCCATGCGCTCTTTGAGCATCTGCTCAATTTCCTCTTCGGAGAGGCCCAAGTTTTTGAGGGCTTGGATTTCGTCCCAATTGGCGTACTCGTTCAACACGCCGGGTTTATCGAGCCAGTCCAGCAGTTCTTGGGAGACCTCCTGTTGGAAGGGGACGTCGCGGAAATACTCCAGGAAGCTCCGGTCAAAGGTGTCGAAATCGGCCTCGCTTTTCACGAGCAGGCAGCGGCACAGGTGGTAGAAGCCGGAGAAACTCGCGCTGTGGAGACCTTTTTCCAGACCTTCCATCAGGGCCATCCACTCGGTGAGCGAGACGTTCAGACCGTTCCGGCGGAGAAGATAGAGAAAGTCTTCGAACATGGCTCACCGCCACTGACGCCGGAGCGTGTCCATATCCTCGTTTTTCTTCAGCAGGACGCCCAGGTAAGGCACTTCCCGCACGACTCGTCTGGGGTCCACGCCGCCGTGCTGGAGGGCTTGAATCCAGTCGATGATCTCGCTGGTGGAGGGTTTCTTCCGGATCTGGGGCAGCTGGCGGATCTTGTAGAAGGCTTCCAGCACTTGGGTGAGCAGGCGGTTGTCCAGGTCCGGGAAGTGGACGCGAACGATTTCGGCCATCAATTCCTTATCGGGGAACTCGATGTAGTGGAACACGCAGCGGCGCAGGAAGGCGTCGGGCAATTCTTTTTCGGCGTTGGAGGTGATGATGACGACCGGGCGGTGTTTTGCTGTAACGGTGCGGCCGGTTTCGGGGATGTGGAACTCCATCCGGTCCAGTTCCCAGAGCAAGTCGTTGGGGAACTCCAAATCGGCTTTGTCGATCTCGTCGATCAGGAGGATGACCTGTTCGGCATCGGTGAACGCCTCGCCGAGTTTGCCCAATTTGACATACTTTTCGATATTGTCCACGCCCTCGCCGCCGAACTGGCTGTCGTACAGCCGCTGGACCACGTCGTAGACGTACAGGCCGTCCTGCGCTTTGGTGGTGGACTTGATGTTCCAGATCAGGAGTTTCTTCCCTAACGCGGCGGAGATTGCTTCAGCGAGCATAGTCTTCCCAGTACCTGGTTCGCCTTTGATGAGGAGCGGTTTTTGCAGGACCATCGCGATATTGACCGCGCGCATGAGTTCTTCCGAAGCGACGTAGTTCTGACTTCCCTTAAATTCTTTCATCCTTCATTCCTTCCCGGCCCGTTTTTGTCGGAGCCTTTGGATTTTCGTACCTGATTGTAGCGTTTTCCGAGGAAAAAAGCAAGCCTTTCGGCTTGCTTTTTCGCGTGTTGGCGTAGGAAGGACGCTTATTTTTCCAACGCCTGGAAGGTATTCCATGAAAATAGAACGAAAGCAATACAAACGACAGGGTACAGAATGGCCACTGGCCACTGATGTGCAGTCCCCCAACCGGCGAACCACAGGCTGTATAGGATGTAGGGCAAATAGAGCAAGAGGAACCCAAGTTTCGATTGGTTTGCGAGGGACGCGAACCGTCGAATCAAGCCAGCGGGACGCACGATGCTGTAGAAGGTAAAGACGCGAATGACTGCGGCTTCCCATCCGATTTCGTTTGAATAGGCGAACTGCAACGCGTAGTGGAGGTGCGAAACAAGAACGAAGTCGCTCATGAGAAAGGCTGAAATCTGGAGCCATTTTTGAGGAGAGAGGGCAAAAAATTCAGCTTTTGTTTTCTGGTACAGTTCCTTCATGAGAGGCACGCTCCTTTCGTGCGTTTTGACGGATTAAGGAGTGTTATATAAATTTATTTTATCATATTTAGGCAAAAAAGCAAGAGGCTTTTTGTGTTCTCCTACGTTCATCTCATAAAAGCTGTAGTCTCCCCCGGCGGCAAAAGCGAGGATGTGGACGGAAATGTTCAAATTGTGGAAACCGGACCAAAGTAGGATAATCAGAACGTTGTCCGCTCTATTTTTGCGCAGCGCACGCTTCTGGTGGAGGATTTGCCTATGAATACCCGCGAGGCTGTTGCGGCCCGTATTCTGGAACTATGCAAAGAACGAGGCATTACCCCCAACGGCTTGAGTAGTAATTCCCCACCCGCGAAAAAGGCTCTGAATCGAAAGATTCAGAGCCTTTTTTAACTTTTATGCGGTTAATAATGGTCTCTGCACGAAGCGATTTCCAGCATCCCATTTATGACGCGATACACAAGCCGATGTTCGCTGTTAATCCTGCGGCTCCAAAAACCGCTTTTATCTCCTTTGAGCGGTTCTGGTTTTCCGATTCCGGTGAATGGGTTGCGTTCCACGTCCCGGATGAGGGCGTTGAGACGTTTCAGCATTGCTTTATCGAAAATCTGCCAGTATAGATAATCCTCCCACGCCTTATCGTCCCATATTTTCTTCATCCGTCCGCCTCGATCAGCTCATGTTCCGTGCCGATTCCGGCATTCAACCTGGCGATAGCCTCCCGGATACGGGTCTGGTTTGTTTCCGAATAAAACGGGTCTGTAGAAACTTGGAACGGGATACCCTGTTCCATAACGGCTTTCTTAAAAAAAATAGTAATCGCTGTGGTTAAGTTCATCCCGATTCTCTGACACAGGTCTTCCATATCATGTTTCAGCTCTTCATCCATGCGAATATTGATATTGGCTTGCGGCATAGATCCCCATCCCCTTTCCTCACGATTGTATCACGGCGACATCACAATGTCAATTCGCGGGGGTTCCGACTTGGATACCCCGCCGCTTGTTCTTTTTTACCGCTCTGTTTTTTCGCAGCGCACGCCCCTGGTAAGCGGGTTGATTCGGATAACTTCCCGCTCAAGTTTTTTGGCGTATCGAACCGTCATTCCGGTTCCGCTCCGATAGGTTCCGTTGTAGACTGCCAGCAATACAGAGGAATGCTCTACCAGATAGCGGTTCCGGGCGAACATACAGTCTGAGGTATATTCCCGGTTCACATAGATCACCTCATCCGCCTGCCGCAAAATAGAATGATACCGTTCCTGCTCCGACGTCGGCCACTTGCGTTCCTGTTCCTCACAGGGAAGGACGCAGTGGAGGCGCAGAGCGGGATTTTTCTTTTTGAGTTCCAGCACGATTTCCGCCGCCCAAAGGTCTACCCCCTGAGCCATACCCGATAAAAATTCCGTCACGCCCTGCTCGGTTAGCAATTTGATTTGTTCTGTCAGGGTTTCCTTCAGCAACACACAGTCATAGGCGGTCTCATCATACTTCCAGGGAAAACTTTTCGGTCGGTGGCCGGTAAATGCACAGGCAATCTTTGTCATAGTTCAAAGCCCTCCAATATAGTGATATATCACTATACCATAAATCCTAGAGTTAGTGAAGTATCACTAACAAGAAAAATGCGAATATTTTATCATAGTGACAAATCACTTGGAGGATTTGCCTATGAATACCCGCGAGGCTGTTGCGGCCCGTATTCTGGAACTATGCAAAGAACGAGGCATTACCCCCAACGGCTTGAGTAATATATCCGCCGTTCCTCAGGCGACTATTAAGAGTATTCTCAATGGCGAGAGTCAAAACCCTGGAACAGTTACCATCAAAAAGTTATGCGATGGCTTTGAAATCACCTTAGGGGAATTTTTTTCTACCCAAACGTTTGATGCTTTGGAGCAGGAAATCTATTGATGGATTGGACATCCCGCTACTCCTGTTGAGGTTTTACCGCTCTGTTTTTTCGCAGCTCACGCGTCTGGTAAGCGGGTCGATTCGGATAACTTCCCGCTCAAGTTTTTTGGCATATCGAACCGTCATTCCGGTTCCGCTCCGGTAGCTCCCGTTGTAGACTGCCAGCAATACAGAGGAATGCTCTACCAGATAGCGGTTCCGCGCGAACATACAGTCTGAGGTATATTCCCGGTTCACATAGATCACCTCATCCGCCTGCCGCAAAATAGAATGATACCGTTCCTGCTCCGACGTCGGCCACTTGCGCTCCTGCCCCTCACAGGGAAGGACGCAGTGGAGGCGCAGAGCGGGATTTTTCTTTTTGAGGTCCAGCACGATTTCCGCCGCCCAGAGGTCCACCCCCTGAGCCATACCGGATAAAAATTCCGTTACGCCCCGCTCAGCCAGCAGTTTGATTTGTTCCGCCAAAGTTTCCTTCAACAGGACACAGCCTAAAGCCGTTTCGTTGTCTTTCCACGGGAAACTTTTGGGCCGATGGCCGGTAAATGCGCAGATAATACGTTTCATATTTAGTCCTCCCAATTTTACGATATATCCCATACCCTATTATAGCACACATTTTGTATTTGGGATATATCCCACACGACAAATCGCAAAAATGGATAGAATAGTCGTGAGAAAAGGGGGAGGTGATGCCGCTGTGAACGCAAAAACCGCCGTTGCCCGCCGTATCCATGCGTTATGCTTGGAGCGAAACATGGCAGTCAATGCGCTGGCGAATCAGTGCGGCATTGCGCCTTCTACGATTTATAGTATGTTGAACACGAAAAGCAAAAATCCGGGTGTTGTTTCCATTCAAAAAATTTGTGATGGATTGGAAATCAGTGTTCGGGAGTTTTTTGATGACCCGTTATTTGAGAATCTGGAACCAGAAATCAAATAAGTAATTCCCAACCGACGAAAAAGGCTCTAAATCGAAAGATTTAGAGCCTTTTCTCTATTTTTAGCGGAACGACAGCGATTTCACGTCTCCGGGAACACCGTGCTTAAATCGACCACGCAATCGTCCAGGACGCCGACGGGGACGGAGGAACCAGTGCCATAGACGGAAGCGGCATGGTACGCGCCGTCTTCCAAGGTGTAGACAGATACCACGCGGGCGGCGGGGGCAACGATCCAGTACTCGCGCACTCCGGCACGCTGGTACAGGTCGAACTTCGTCAACTTGTCATGGCGTGCGGTAGCTGGGGAAAGAATCTCAATCACCAGGTCAGGCGCACCGTGAACGCCGCGCTGGTCTACCTTGTTTTTGTCGCATACCACCATCAGGTCTGGCTGAAGGACGGTATCCACATCTTCTGTGGCGTCCCCCTCTTCCTCGAACGGACGCACATCAAAGGGCGCAGCATAAACACTGCACTTCTTCCCTGTGAGGTAGCTTCCAAGCTGGACGGACAACGCCATACTAATACTTTGGTGCGTATCGGACGGCGACGCAAGCGCAACAGGCACGCCGTCATACAGTTCATAGCGTGTGTTGTTGTCCCATCCTAACAAGTCAGCGTAAGAATACGGTTTCTCCTGCGGTAATGATGGTGACATCGTGTCAACCTCCCTTATCATGTTTCAGCTCTTCATCCATGCGAATATTGATATTGGCTTGCGGCATAGATCCCCATCCCCTTTCCTCACGATTGTATCACGGCGACATCACAATGTCAATTCGCGGGGGTTCCGACTTGGATACCCCGCCGCTTGTTCTTTTTTACCGCTCTGTTTTTTCGCAGCGCACGCCCCTGGTAAGCGGGTCGATTCGGATAACTTCCCTTCCAAGTTTTTTGGCGTATCGAACCGTCATTCCGGTTCCGCTCCGGTAGCTCCCGTTGTAGACTGCCAGCAATACAGAGGAATGCTCTACCAGATAGCGGTTCCGCGCGAACATACAGTCTGAGGTATATTCCCGGTTCACATAGATCACCTCATCCGCCTGCCGCAAAATAGAATGATACCGTTCCTGCTCCGACGTCGGCCACTTGCGCTCCTGCCCCTCACAGGGAAGGACGCAGTGGAGGCGCAGAGCGGGATTTTTCTTTTTAAGGTCCAGCACGATTTCCGCCGCCCAAAGGTCCACCCCCTGAGCCATGCCCGATAAAAATTCCGTCACGCCCTGCTCGGTCAGCAATTTGATTTGTTCTGTCAGGGTTTCCTTCAGCAACACACAGTCATAGGCGGTCTCATCATACTTCCAGGGAAAACTTTTCGGTCGGTGGCCAGTAAATGCACAGGCAATGTTATCCACGCTGTTTCACTTCCCAAATCAAATTTGTAGTAGTCCTTTTCTGTATCTACGGCATAGGCAATATTGCCTATAACGCTTCTCCTTCATTATAGGCAATAATGAAGATGTGTCAAGCAGAAAAGGAGGCCGGACAGCGTGGTATCCTATGCTCCTTTGTGGAGGACAATGGAAAAATGCGGTGCAACCACCTATACGCTCCAGGTAAAAGGCGGCATCAGCAGTTCTACGATACGCCGCTTAAAAGCAGGGGATTCCGTTTCTACCAACACGCTGGACGCTCTCTGCAAAATTCTTAATTGCACAATGAAAGATGTTGTAGAATATTTGCCTGATGAATCGAGGAACGGCGATTGATCGACAGCTTTGTGAACGCGGTGACGAGAAACGCACACAGCCGCAGGGGTCCGGGTTTGTCCGGACCTCTGCGGCTTTTGTAGGGGTTGGTTTATTGGTTCAGCGGAACTTCTGGGACTGTGCCACGGCGAGTTGATCGCAACGGTTGTTGAACTCGTTTTCGGCGTGGCCTTTGACCCAGTGGAGGGTGAGGGTATGGATTTCGCACAGGTCCAGCAGGCGGCCCCAAAGGTCCGGATTCAGGGCGGGTTTTTTATCGGGTTTTACCCAACCGCGGGCGCGCCAACTTTTGGCCCAACCTTTGGCCAAGCCGTCGATGACGTACTTGGAATCGGAGTACAGGTCGACCGCGCAAGGTTCGCGGAGGGCTTCGAGGGCGGCGATGACGCCGGACAATTCCATACGGTTATTGGTGGTCCGAGCTTCGCCGCCGGACAGTTCTTTTTTATGGGGACCGTACAGGAGGATCGCGCCCCAGCCGCCGGGACCGGGATTACCGGAACACGCGCCGTCGGTGTAGATCGTGACCGTTTTCACCGGGGGGAGCCTCCTTTCGGACCCGGTTAGGTGGTGTGAGGAGCTGCCAAGGGGGTTACAGCGGCATGATCCAGTCGTGAGGATCGGCGACGCGGCCCCATTGGATACCGGTGATTTCGTCGTAGAGTTTTTGGGTAATGGGGCCGATTTTGTTTCCGCTGACGGTGACTTTTTTGTCGCCCATAGCCAGCTCGCCGATGGGAGAGACCACGGCGGCGGTGCCGGTGCCCCAGGCCTCCTCCAGCGCGCCGGTCCCGGCGGCCTCAAAGAGCTCCTCGGCGGAGATGCGGCGCTCCTCCACCTCATAGCCCCAGTCCTTCAGCAGCTGGATGCAGGAGCGGCGGGTGATGCCGTCCAGCACGGAGCCGTTGAGGTCAGGGGTAAGGATTTTGCCGTTGATTTTGAACATGACGTTCATGGAGCCGACTTCTTCGATATACTTACGGTGAACGCCGTCCAGCCAGAGGACCTGACTGTACCCGGCTTTTTCGGCGAGGTCCCCGGCGCGGAGAGAGGCGGCGTAATTGCCGCCGGTTTTCGCCATACCGGTGCCGCCTTTGACGGCGCGCACGTCCTTTTCCTCGACGAAGATTTTGACTGGAGCCAATCCTTCGGGGTAGTAGGCGCCCACGGGGCAGACGATGACGATATACTGCACGTGGTGGGAGGCGTGTACGCCGAGCGCGGCGTCCAGGCCGATCATAAAGGGGCGGATATAGAGGGAAGTTCCCTCTTCGCTGGGCACCCAGTCCTGTTCCAAGCGGACCAGTTCGGTGATACCGGCCAGAGCCAGTTCCTCAGGGATCTGGGGCAGGCACAGGCGTTCGGCGGAGCGGTTCATACGGGCGATGTTGTCCTTGGGCCGGAACAGTTGGACGGAGCCGTCAGCGGTGCGGTAAGCCTTCAAGCCCTCGAAGATTTCCTCGGCGTAGTGGAGGACTTTCGCGGCGGGGTCGATCTGGAGCGGTCCGTAAGGGACGATGCGGGGGTCGTGCCAGCCCTGACCCTCGTCGTAGTCCACGAGAAACATATGGTCGGTCATGCTCTTGCCAAATACCAGGGTGGAGGAGTCCGGCTTCTCCTTCAAGGTGGCGGCACGGGTAATTTTGATCTGCTGCATTTGCGGGGGCCTCCTTAATTTTCCTTGATTTGGCTGAAACGACGCCCAACATACGCGGCGCGTTCCGCGCCATTTTCCGACTGTCTATTATAGCAGTCTTTTCCCTGTCGTGCAACCGCTCCGGGCGTCTTTTTTGGAAAATTAAGCGGAGGGCGGGAGGCTAAGCCACGCGGGAGAGTTCCGCGCTCATGACGTCGAGCTGGTAGGAGCCGGTATCGGTTGCGATCCGCCAGACTGGGGTTAAGGTCATGGGGCCGGACAGCGTGACGGAGGCCACATAGCCGGGTGTGATGGAGTCGATCCGGTTACAGACGTCGCCCAGGAGGTTGACGCCGTTGAGGAACGCGATCAACGCGGTTGGCACGGTGATTGGTTCGGAAGGTTCCGGGGTAGGCGCGCCCAGCAACCGCCGTCCTGCGGTGATGGCGGTCAGGCAGCCACCGGAGATTTCCATTGTCACCTGCTGAGTGAACAGCGGGCGGTTTTCCCAGAGCTGGCGGAAGGTCAAGCGGGTTTCGGTTTCCCCGACCAGCTCCGCGTCGAAGTCCAGTCGGGCCAGGAGGTGCTGACAGTAAGCGGTTTCATCCTCGCCGACGGGGAAGTTCCCGGCGGAGAAGTGCGCGGAGAACGCGCCGTCGCTGTGGAATTGGATGGAGCCGTTCACGTTGAAGTAGCGGTAGACGCCGCCGCCGCGGTCCTCCATCTGGACGTCCTCGCCGAACAGGCGGACGGCTAAGGTACGTTCTGTTTCCAGGTTGCGTTCCGCGCGTTGTGGGAGCAGCTCCATTCGGGAAGGGATTTGCTCTTCGGAGACCTGCACGCCGCGGTCCGACAGGAACCGGATTGCGTCTTCCCGCGCCTGACGCTGGAATTGACTGTTCTGGAGTTCTCGCTGGACCACGAACGCCAACAGGAACAGATCGGTTGCCGCGAGGATGATAAGGATCATATTCTTGAGTTTAGACCACTCCACAAGCGGCTCTCCCTTCCTGCTGAAGATGGGGGGTTTTGTTGATTGCCCACTTTCCGCCGCATCGGGGTCAGTTACTGGGCGCGGCGGCCCAAGCGGCTTGAAGCGACTCCGACGCGGTGTCCCGGTAGACAAGGAGCAATTCCCGTCCGGAGAGACCCATAGAATCCATCGCGGCGGCGGTCTGGCGGACGGGAGCGACGGGAGATGTCCCGCCGCTTTCGGCGTAGCCGCGGAGTTGAAGGACGAATTGCGTGATACAGCCGTTTTCCACCTGGAAGCTGGCGGCGGAGCCGGAAGACAATTGCACTTGGATTCCGTTCAGGCAGAAGCCGAAGTCGATCTGCCAACCTTTCGCGGTCGGTTCCACGCTCATCAGGTACAGCCGGGCTTCTCCGGCGCGTTCCCCCACGGAGGCGGCGGCGAGGCGGCGGCAGACGTCTGTGATTTCGAACAAGGAGTCGTCTGCTGGGCGGTTCTGGTCTGGGAAACGGCCGCCGTCTTCTCCGGCGCGGTACTCCACGCGGCCCCGGTTCGACAGACGGAGCGTGTCGTCGCCAATCCGCGCGACCCGTTCGTCGCCCACGGAGTAGAAACTGCTCCCGCTGACCGGCAGGCCCAAGTCCTCCATCAGCTTTTCCAGAGCCTTCTGTCCTCCGGCGGCGGGGTTGAACGCCGTGTAGGTTTTCGGTTCCGGGGTCTGTCCGGTGAGCAGCGTGTCCGGGTCCAGGTTTGCGTAGAGTTCCGATTCGAAGGCGTAGAACGCGCCGTTGTCGGCCAGGGATTCCAACGCCTCGGAGAGGTGGAGCTGATTGGCGACTTCGGACAGGCAGCGGTAATAGACCCCGCTGGTCTCGTCCCGGAAGAACAGCGCGACGGAACCGCGCCAGACGGTCAGCGCGAGGCGCCGGACCGTGACGTCCATACGGTTGTGGCCTACGGCCAGCCAACCGGCCAGCACTTCCAGCGGGATTGTGCCCTGAAAGTCCAGGCAGACGCCGGGGGCGGTAGTCAAAGCCTGTTCCCACTGTTCGCGGGTAATCACCTCGGGGGTACCGGCGCTGGACAGGGCTTCCACCAGGAGACTGGCCACCTGTTGGAACAGCGCGTCGACGGTTTCCTGATCGTACTGCACGCCGCAGCGCAGGACGTCGCCGCTGCCCACCATACTCCCGGTGAGGCGGTTCGCGGAGATCCGGACCGGTCGTGCGGCGTCGGCACGGATTTCCTCCTGCGGCTGGACCGGACCGGTCGGAGGGCCTTCCTCGTGGAGCAGAGGCCGGAGTAATTGCGCGCGGCCCGCCAGCCACACCGCCAGGCAGGCTAACGCGACGATCAGGAGGTCCTTACCCAGTTCCACTGTCTGCCGCCAGAATTTCTGCTGTCTACTCATGTTCGGGTCCCTCAATCCGCAGCTCCAGCCGGACCGCCAGACCGGGGCCGTCCTTGTCCTGGAGCGTCAGGACGCCACGGTGACGTTCCACGATCTCCTTGGCGATGGACAGTCCCAGACCGGTCCCGCCGGACTGCCGGGAACGCGCTTTGTCGACCCGATAGAACCGCTCAAAAATACGGGGACGGTCCTCTTCCGGGATACCGATTCCGTCGTCGTCCACCAGCATCCACACCCGGTCCTCTTCCCGGCCGGCGGAGATGGTGATGTGTCCATGATCCGGGGTGTATTTGATGGAGTTGGACACCACGTTCATCATCACTTGAAGCACCCGTTCCCGGTCGGCCACGATGTCGGGCAAATCGGGAGGTAATTCTAAAGTCAACGTGTGGCTGTGGCGTTGCGCCTCCATATAGACGGCGCTGTACAGGTCCTGTACCGCCGCGCCGAACGAAAAACGGGTCAATTTCAACTCGTCCCGGCCTGAGTCGAACCGGGACAGGGTCAGCAAATCCTGTACGATGTGCGTCATACGGTCGCTCTCGTTCAGGATGACGCCCAGGAAACGTTTCTCCATATCCAGAGGGATCTCCCCCGCGCCTCCGGCTAAGGTTTCGGCGTAGGAGCGGATATTAGTCAGGGGCGTGCGCAGCTCGTGGGAGACGTTGGCGACAAACTCCCGCTGCATCTCCTGATTTTTCCGCTGCTGGGTGACGTCGTGGATGACGACCAGTACGCCGCCGCCTTCCCGGCCCCGGTCGAAGGGGGCCAGAAGCAGTTGCAGGAAGCTGTCCCGGACCTGTCGTTCTCCTTCCAGGTAGTCGGGGGCTTGCAGCACTTGCGCCAGCGGCGCGATGTCGCCGAACAGTTCCGCGTAGCAGGTACGGTCAGGGTTCAGGGTCCGGTGGAGCATCTGGGCGGCGGCGGGGTTGGAGTGGATGACGGTGCCTTCCCGGGAGAAGGCCACCACGCCGTCGGTCATGTGGAGGAAGAGCGTGTCCAATTTATTGCGTTCGTTCTCGACCTGGCGCAGGGTGTCCTGGAGCTGTCCGGCCATATCGTTGAAGGTGTCGGTCAGCACGCCGATCTCGTCTCGGGAAGCGACCTCGATTTTACGGGAGAAGTCCCCTTCCGCGACGCGCATCGCGCCTTCGGTCAGGCGTTGGATTGGCGTGACCATCGTCTTGGACAGCAGGAAGGACAGCAGGATGGAGATGACCAGTCCGAAGATCAGCGCTTCCACGATCAGGAGGAACATCTGTCCGGTCAGCTCGTCTGCGGTGGCCTTATTGTCGTAGATATAGATGACGTAGGACTCGTCGCCCCGTTGGATTGGGATGGCGACGTCCATGTAGTCCAAAGCGGGGTTGCTCTCGTCGCCGGACTGGAAGGTTTTCAGGCCGGTGGTCAGGGCGAAGGCCAAGTTTTTGCTGTACTCCAACGGACCGGTTTCGCCGTCGGGGCGGACCAGACACACGCCGTTGCTGTCCAGGATGTACAGCTTCCGGTTCCGGCCGTCCACGCCCAACGCGCCCGCGTAAGCCTTCAGGACCTCCTGCATTTGGGCGGCGTCTTCGATTTCGGAGGGCGCGGTCAGGTCGGCGTAAAGCTCCTCGTCGCGGAAGACCGTGGCCATCTGGGTATAGAAGTCCTCCAGGTAGAAGGCGGTGACGGAGTTAATCAGGAAGGCACCCACGACAGTCATCAGGGAGAGGATCAGCAGGACCAGGATCATCACCAGCTTCATGTGGACGCTGCGCACGGGAACGCCTCCTCTCTCAGGTCAGCCGCCGAAGAAGTAGCCCATGCCCCGTTTGGTTTTGATGAAGGCAGGCACAGCGGGGTCGTCTTCCAGTTTCTCGCGCAGGCGGCGGACCGCCACGTCGACGGCGCGCACGTCGCCCACGTAGCCCTCGTAGTTCCACACGTGTTCCATCAGGGCTTCGCGGGAGAAGACCTTTCCCGGCTGGGCGGCCAGGAAGCAGATCAAGTCGTACTCGCGCTGGGTCAGTTCCAGAGGCAGGCCGTCTTTGGAGACGACGGCGCGTTCCCGGTCGATGGAGACGCGGCCGAGCTGGAGTATTTCGGAGCGTTCGGCGGGGGCGGAAGCGGGAGGCGTCATAGAGACGCGGCGGATATTGGCTTTGACTCTTGCCAGCAGCTCCCGCATGGAGAAGGGTTTTGTGATATAGTCGTCCGCGCCCAATTCCAAGCCCAACACTTTGTCGGCTTCCTCCTCGCGTGCGGTGAGCATGAGGATGGGGGTGGAGCGGCCCGCCTGCCGGACCCGGCGGCACACGTCGAAGCCGTCCATACCGGGCAGCATCAGGTCCAGCAGGATCAAGTCGGGGTCCTGTTCCAGGGCGAGCTGGAGTCCTGCGGGGCCGTCGAAGGCGGCCAACGTGTCGTAGCCCTCCCGTTTGAGGTTGTAGGCCAGGATATCCACGATGTTCTGTTCATCCTCCACGATGAGGATCTTGGTTCCCATAGGCGACCTCCATTTTCTTTTTGCTTCCTTGAGGCTCAGGGCTCACAGGTCCAGCAGGACCTTGGTTTTCAGCGCGGCGGCTACGGTTTTGCCGTCGGTGATGGAGTTGTCCATCACCTGACGGAGCAGCTCTTCAAAGGAGACGGACATCACGTCTAAAAACTCGCCTTCGTCCAGGTGCTGCTTTTTACGGGTCAGGTCCCGGGCCAGGTACATATGGATTTTCTCCGTGCAGAAGCCGGGCGACGACAGCGTGTAGCCCAGGTAATCCCATTGCGCCGCTTCCAGACCGGTTTCCTCGCTCAATTCCCGCTGGGCGGCGAGGAAGTGATCTTCTCCGTACTCCAACTTTCCGGCGGGCAGTTCCAGCAGGAGCTGCTGGATGGGGTAGCGGAATTGTTTGACCAGGGTCACGTTCCGGTCGTGGTCCAGGGCCAGGACGCATACGCCGCCGGGGTGTTCCACGACCTCCCGGCTGGCCAGAGTGCCGCTGGGCAGTTCAGCTTTGTCCAGGGTCACTTTGATGATGCGCCCCTGAAACATGGTTTCGCTGCTCACTTTACGTTCTGCGAGTTCCATAAACAAATCCTCCTTCTCCGCCGCGGAAGCGGCGGTTGTCGCCGAATCAAGGTTCAGTATAACACAAAGGGGGGCTTTGGTAAAGCGGTTTTCTCAAAACCCCGCGCCCGTCTCACAAATTGCTTTTCCACGTGTTGGCACTGCTAAAGAGGATTTTTTGTATTCTCCCCCTTCGGGGGAGAATACGGCGTTTATGTTTTTGTATCCTCCCCCTTCGGGGGAGAATATGGCGTTTATGTTTTTGTATCCTCCCCCTTCGGGGGAGAATACGGCGTTTATGTTTTTGTATCCTCCCCCTTCGGGGGAGAATACAGCGTTTATGTGTTTTGTATCTTCCCCCCTTCGGGGGAAGAATACAGCTTTTATAAGACGGGCACAAGAGTACCGCACTCCCTTGACAAATACGGCTGAAATAACTATAATATAGGTATGGAAACATTGAGATTTGAGTGGGACGAAACCAAAAATCAGAGCAATCAACGGAAACACGGCATATCTTTTGAAGAAGCCGCCAGCGTATTCTTTGATGAAGAAGCCTTAATCAGAGATGATCCAGAGCATTCAAAGGAGGAAGAACGATTTGTTATGCTCGGCTTCAGCAGCAGAGCGAATCTGCTCGTGGTTTGTCACTGTTATCGCGCTTCTGAAACTGTGATTCGTATCATATCGGCCCGTAAAGCGACCAGAACAGAGAGTAAATACTATGGAAAGTGAGGATTTGGATCATGCTGGACGAATATGATTTTTCGACTGCCCGGAAAAATCCCTACGCTGCTCAGTTGAAACGGCAAATTACAATCAACATTGATCGGGATACCATCGACTACTTCAAAGAGCAGTCCGCTTTGACGGGTCTGCCATACCAGACGTTAATCAACTTGTACCTGCGGGACTGCGCCGTCAACCATCGGGTGTTGAAACTGACTTGGGGCGAATGATTTCCTCCTCCTTCGGGGGAGAATACAGCGTTTATGTTTTTTTGTATCCTCTCCCTTCGGGGGAGGATACAGTTTTTATAAGACGGGCGTGGCGGTCCACGCAAAGTCTTGAAAGCTCCCTGTGGCGGTGCTATACTTAGCCCATAGTCCCGCGTGGACGAGAGGAAGGGGAATGTTGGATGGAGAGGTTTCAATTTGTGGTACCGGTTCTGTTCGGGCTGGAGCGCGTATGCGCGGACGAGATACGGCGGTTAGGTCTGGAAGCGCAGGCGGAAAACGGACGGGTTCTGTGTACCGGCGCCGCGCTGGACCTGACGCGTCTGAATCTGAACCTGCGTACCGGGGAACGGGTGTTGTTGCAGTTGGGGCGGTTCCCTGCGCCGGATTTCGACGCGCTGTTCGAGGGAACGAAGGCGTTGCCTTGGGAGCGGTTCATTCCGAGAGATGGACAGTTCCCGGTCAAGGGCCGGAGTCTGGATTCCGCGCTGCATTCGGTTCCGGCCTGCCAGGGCGTGATACAAAAGGCAATCGCCGACCGTCTGGGTGGGAAGTACGGCCTGAACCGGCTGCCGGAGACCGGCGCGCGGTATCAGGTACAGTTTCTGCTCATGGGGGACGAGGCCGCGCTGATGCTGGACACGTCCGGGCCTGGTCTGCATAAGCGCGGGTACCGGGCGCAAGGCGTCGCCGCGCCGCTGCGGGAGACGTTGGCCGCCGGTATGGTCCTACTGTCCCGCTACCGGGGCCGGGACCCGTTCTGCGATCCCTTCTGCGGTTCGGGGACGATTCCAATCGAAGCCGCGCTCATCGCCCGGAACCGCGCGCCGGGTCTGAACCGGAGCTTTCCGGCTCAGAAATGGTCCTGGCTGGACAAGAAGCTCTGGTTGGAGAGCGCGGGAGAGGCGTTGGACAAGGAATTTCACGGCGCGTATGAGATTTGGGGCGGCGACCTGGACCCGGACGCGGTGGCGTTGGCGAAGCACAACGCGGAGCTGGCGGAAGTGGACGATCTCGTCCGGTTCGAGACCGCCGACGCCCGGACGTTTCATTGGGGCGGGCCGTATGGCCGGGTCGTCACCAACCCGCCTTACGGCGAGCGCGTGATGGAGCGACGGGAAGCGGAGACGCTGTACCGGGACTTCGGCAGAGCGTGGCGGAAATTCCCGGATGGCTGGAAGCTCTACCTGCTGTCCTCCCACACGGAATTTGAGCGCACGTTCGGGCAAACGGCGGACAAAAAACGCAAGCTCTACAACGGGATGCTCAAGTGCGACCTGTTCCAGTACCTTTAGAGGCCGCGCCGTACTCCACAAACTCCCCAAACTTTAGCACTCCGCCCGCTCTTTTGTGAACGAAGTGTAAAATGTTTCCGAACGCCCCCGGATTTTTTCATTTGGGGGTTGATTTTTTGGAAGGAAACGGTTATCATCTTAGGTGAACTTAGCACTCAGGCAAATTAAGTGCTAACCCTTCAAATCTGTTCATCCAAGCTATTCACTTATATAAGGAGGAACCTGTTATGAATCTCAAACCCCTGGCCGACCGCGTCATCGTCAAGCTGGTGGAAGCCGAGGAGACCACCAAAGGCGGTATCATCCTCACCGGCGCGGCCAAAGAAAAACCCGAAGTGGCTGAGGTCATCGCAGTCGGTCCCGGCGGCGTCGTCGACGGGAAGGAAGTCGTCATGACCGTCAAAGTCGGCGACAAGGTCATCACCAGCAAATACTCCGGCACCCAGGTCAAGCTGGACGGAGAGGAAGTCACCATCGTCCGGCAGAACGATATCCTTGCCATCGTGGAGTAAACGGAACGTCTCAAACCCCAGGAAATTTTTCAGTTTCTCCCCCGAAGGGGAGAAAGGAAAACGTCCCAAACCCCAGGAAATTTTTCGGTTTCTCCCCCGAAGGGGGAGAAAATAAAAAAGCCCACATTTTGCTTTGGAGGTAATGCTTTATGGCTAAAATCATCTGCTACGGCGAAGAGGCCCGCAAGGCGCTGGAACGCGGCGTCAATCAGCTGGCCGACACCGTGAAGATCACAATGGGTCCCAAAGGCCGCAACGTGGTGCTGGACAAGAAGTTCGGCGCGCCCCTCATCA